>JANNVS010000247.1:0-5372 GCA_031414515.1 Sphingobacteriales bacterium
ATTGATTGCCGCGAGGCAATTGGGTTTTTCATAGTTTTATGGTTTTTGTGGCTTGTCCGATCTCTTAGGTCGGACAAGTCATTTTTTAGGCGGTTCGTATCGCAACTTTCTCATTCTGAACGAAGTGAAGAATCTTGCTGATTTTATGTAAACTGTGATTTTGTTTGTAGTCAGTTTGCTAAAGCCAACTGTAATGAATGGTTTATCTGCTACATTGTAATTTTTCTCACGACTCACGACTTTCAGCTCACAACTCTATAACTGCTGTAAATCCACCAATTTTTTGTACTCACCATTTTGCTGCATCAATTGATGATGTGTGCCTCTTTCTATAATTTCGCCTTCTTTCAACACTATAATTTCATCGGCAAATTGTACGGTAGATAATCTGTGCGCAATGATGATAGCTGTTTTATCTTTTAATAAATTTTGCAGCGCATCTTGTACTAATTTCTCCGAGTTGCTGTCTAAATGCGAAGTTGCTTCGTCTAAAATTAAGATTGGTGCATTTTTATAAATGGCACGTGCAATAGACAATCGCTGTTGCTCGCCACCACTTAACTTGATGCCGTTGTCACCAATATTTGTTTTGTATAGTTGCGGCATTTTATGGATAAAATCATCTGCATATGCCAAATTTGCAGCAGTTTCTATTTCTTGTTGATTACCAATTTTTCCTAAAGAAATATTATTTGAAACTGTGTCGTTAAACAATGTAGTTTGCTGTGTTACCAAAGCCATCAAATGTCGCAAATCCTGTTGTTGTATATTTTTTATATTGATGCCATCTAATAAAATTTCACCGATTTCCACATCAAAAAAGCGCATTAATAATTGTATGAATGTTGATTTTCCAGCACCTGAAACACCAACAATGGCTATCTTTTTGCCTTTTGGAATTTCTAAATTTATATTCCTTAAAACTTGTCGTTCGTGAAAAGCAAACGACACATTTTTTAATTCTATTTTGTCTTTAAAATTTGAAACTGAAACAGCATTCAGTGCATCATTTATTTTATTTTCTTCTAGTAAAACTTCTTCAATTCTTTTTAAAGAAGCCAAGCCTTTTTGTATAAAATAAAACGCATTGGAAAATGCTTTTGCAGGTTGAATAATTTGTGAGAAAATTACTATAAACGCAATAAATGCTTCAGCACTTAATGGTGATGTATGATGAATAATCATTTTTCCACCAACATATAAAACGATGACAACCACAGTAATTCCTAAGAACTCAGACAATGGTGTAGATAAATCGCGTTTGCGAATCATGCCTGTACCAATCTTATTATGTTGTTGATTGATGGTTGCAAATTTCTCAGATAAACTCTTTTCAGCCGTAAATGATTTTATAATTCTGATGCCTGAAATTGTTTCATCAACAATAGAATTTATTATACCTTGTAGTTGCTGTGATTTTGCAGAAGCTTGTTTCAGTGTCTTGCCAATTTTTCCAATTATATATCCTGAAATTGGCAAAATAATCAACACAAATAAAGTGAGTTTTGGACTCAGTAATAACATAGTAACTAAGGTTGCAATAATGGTAACAGGTTCTTTAAATGCTACTTCTAAAAAATGTAAAATTCCATATTCTACTTCTTGTACATCATTGGTTAAACGCGTTAACACATCGCCTTTTCGTTGGTCGGAAAAATACAATACGTGCAAACCTAAAATCTTATCGTATAATCGTTGTCTGATATTGCTTGCAATTCCTGTGCGCATTGGTGCGAGAAAATGCACTGCAAAATACCTGAAAATATTTTTTACAAAAAACACCAACACCGTAAACAAACAAATAAACAGCAACGCTTTCGATTTGCCAATTTCTATGCTTTCACTGCTTTGTATATAATGAATTACGTTGTTGTTGAATGTGCTTGCAATGTATTCTTTCAACTGCAATAAACTGAACGGAATCTCAGTTGCTTCTGAAGTTGCTATTTTTTCCGAATTAAAAATCAAGTTCAAAAACGGAATCAACATCAAAAAGGAAAAAATAGAGAAAATCGTCGAAAACAGATTAAATATAATATTCAGCACAATATTCGAAATGTATGGCTGACAATATTTTAATAAACTGCGTAAATCCTTCATAGTAGCAAAGATATTATTTACTTTTGTTTTTATGGAATCTATCAGACAAAGACAAGTGGCAAAAACAATACAAGTTACAATGAGTGAAATTGTTCAAAAAGACTTGACGTCTATCTTGGATGGCGCAATGGTGACGATTTCTGGTGTGCGTATTACACCTGATTTATTTACTGCCAGAATTTATGTAAGCATATACAATCATAAAAATCCAGAATCTGTATTAGACAACTTGGATAAAAGCAACAAATTCATTCGCGGTTTATTGGGAAAGAAAATACGAAATAAAGTGCGCTCAATTCCACAATTAGAATTTTTTAAAGATGATACTTTAGAAGATGTTCAAAACTTAGAACGCATTTTCGGTGAAATAAAGAAAAAAGATGCTGAATTGGATAAGTTGAGAGAAAATAATGATAAAAATTAGCTGATTAGCTAATTAGCTAATTTTAAAATTCAATTTTGAACCTCGAACTCAAGATAGCGAAACGTTACTTATTCAGTAAAAAATCTACGAATGCGATAAATATTATTTCGTTGGTGAGCGGCACAGCTATGTTGTTTGGCACTATGGCGTTAATTTTAGTATTATCTGTTTTTAATGGATTAGAAGATTTGGTAAAATCATTATATGCCGTTTTTTATCCAGATTTAGCCATTACATCTGTCGAAGGTAAAACATTTGAAGTTTCAACAGATTTAAAACAAAAAATTGCTTCCATCAATTATGTAGAAGCGTATAGTTTTATCCTGGAAGAAAATGCTCTGTTGGAATATGCGGACAAACAACATATTTGTAGCGTGAAAGGTGTTGACAATAATTATTTTAATGTTGTCCAAAAGTTCGATACGTTTATCATTGATGGTAAAAAAATCTTATCAGCAGATAGTATTAATTATTGTATAGTTGGTGTTGGTGTTGCCCAGAAATTAGGTATGAATGCGGCTCAAGCCTTTCGTCCACTGACCATATATATGCCAAAGAAAACTTCAGGTTCTTTTGCTACTATGGAAAATGCTTTCAATAAAAGCTATATCACACCATCAGGTGCATTTGCTGTTTCGGATGAATTTGATACCAAATACACGTTTGTACCTTTGGTTTTTTTTCAACAATTAACAGGCAATGTCAATCGTGCTTCACAAATAGAACTAAAGCTAAAAGATGCTAAACAAAGTGATTTAGCTATTAAATTGTTGCGTGAAAAACTAGGTGAATCATATACTATTAAAAGCAGGTATCAACAAAACGAAGTATTGTATAAAATTCTTAAAAGTGAAAAATGGATTACATTCGCCATTCTATTATTAATTATGATTATCGCTTCGTTTAATATTATAGGTGCCTTATCAATGTTAGTGTTAGAAAAGAAAAAAGATATTGCTACACTTACTGCATTAGGTATTCATAAAAACAGTATCATCAAAATATTTTTATTAGAAGGAATTTTAATGTCTTGTGTTGGTGCATTTATTGGAATGTTTATTGCATTTATTTTATGTATGTTACAACAAAAAGTTGGATTAGTGCCAATGCCAGGCACTTCATTTTTAGTTCAATATTATCCAGTAAAAATGCAAGCGTTAGATTTTATCATTGTGGCCTTTGTAGTCATTGTTATAAGTTTGATAGCTGCGTATTTACCAGCTAAAAAAGCAGCAATGTCAGTTGAAAAAGAATATTTGAGTTATTTATCATAAAAGTTAGTCGTATAGAATATCAGTTATTCACTATCTTTGATTATTAAATTTATTTACATGAAAAAATTATTCATTACTAGTCTTTTATTGTTTTTAATACCTTCTATTTTCGCAGAAGATGATTCACAAAAAACAAAAATTGAACAAGCAGTCACCACAAAAAATTATTTGTATAAGGAAGAAGTTTTTTCGGTAGAAAATATTTCAGCATTTAGAATTGATGCTCTCAAAATTACCAATATCGAAAATTTTTCGATAACAGATGGCTTGAGAGTAATACATAAAGTTCAAATCGGAAAAGAATTACAAACATTCAATAATTATATAGATTCAGATGAAATTATCGGATTAATTACTTCTTTGCAATACATGAAAACTATTTTAAAAAGCAAAACATCACCAAGCAATTACACAGAAATAAAATATACTACAAAGTCAGGGTTTCAATTAATGTTATTTACTATTGTAAACACTCAAAATAAATTAGATTGGAGTTTTACCGTTCAAACTAATATCACAAATGAGAAAACTTCAAAAGAGCTTACTAATGATACTATTGAAAAGCTCCAAAAAACATTGGAACAAGCGAAAGGAAAATTATAAGCAGCCAAAATCTACGTCATTGCTTCGCTGTCATCTCGGATGCAATAAGAGATCTTGCTCAATTATCTTCTAAATTCAAGCGAGATTTCTCGCAAAGCTCGAAATGACATTAACGAAAAAAATCTCATTTCTCACTACTCACTACTCAAATCTTTTTACTACTTTTGCACATGGAAACACTATCTCACTTTTCATCCAACAAATTTGCAGGCGACGGTTTAACATTTGACGATGTACTTTTATTACCGGCTTATTCTCAAATTTTACCAAGAGAAACAAACTTGAGCACTTTTGTAACGCGTAATATCAGCATTAATATTCCGATACTTTCTGCTGCAATGGACACGGTTACAGAAGCCAACTTAGCAATTGCATTAGCGCGCGAAGGTGGAATTGGCGTGTTGCATAAAAACATGTCGATAGATGCACAAGCTGCAGAAGTACGCAAAGTAAAACGTTCTGAAAGTGGTTTAATTACCGATCCAATTACATTAAGACCAACAGCAAAAGTGGCAGAAGCATTTGCATTAATGTCGGAAAACAGAATTGGAGGCATTCCTATTACCAATGAAAGTGGCATTTTAGTTGGCATTTTAACCAACAGAGATTTGCGTTTTTGTAAAGATGCATCTATGCTGATTCAAGATTTGATGACGAAAGACAGATTGATTACTGCACCAGAAAAAACGACGTTAAAACAAGCAGAAGAAATCTTACATCAATATAGAATTGAAAAATTACCAATCGTCGACAAACACAATAAGTTGGTTGGTTTGATTACCTACAAAGATATTTTGAAAGTTAAAAATTATCCTTATTCTTCAAAAGATGATTCAGGCAGATTGCGTGTAGCAGCAGCCGTTGGCGTTACTACTGACATGATGCAGCGCATCGATGCCTTAGTAAGTGTTGGTGTAGATTTTATCTGTATCGATACTGCTCATGGACATTCGCAAGGTGTTTTGACTGCC
>JANNVS010000248.1:0-3419 GCA_031414515.1 Sphingobacteriales bacterium
TGGTCCAAATGCTTCTTGTGAATTTGATTGTATTTCTGCAAAAGATGGCCAAGAATTTAAAGTAGGAAATGTAACAATAAAAGTGTTACATACACCAGGTCATACAATGGAAAGCACTACTTATCTTTTAAAAGATGAGAATGGAAAAGATTATGCTATTTTCTCTGGCGATACTTTATTTTTAGGTGATGTAGGAAGACCTGACCTTGCACAGAAAGCTGCTGACATGACGATGGAAGACTTAGCAGGATTATTATACGAAAGCTTAATGAATAAAATTATGCCATTATCAGATGATATAATAGTATATCCAGCGCATGGTGCTGGTAGTGCCTGTGGAAAAAATATGATGAAAGAAACAGTTGATACATTAGGCAATCAGAAGAGAATGAACTATGCCTTGAATCAACCCGATAAAGAATCGTTCATTAAAGCTGTAACCAATGGTTTGCTTCCACCACCAGCCTATTTTCCGATGAATGTTGCAATGAATAAAAAAGGATATGAATCCTTCGAGTCGGTTTTAAATAATGGAATGAAAGCATTAAGTGTGGAAGAATTAGAATTCATGGCAGAATCTATGGATGCATTAATATTAGATTCCAGAGATCATACTATTTTCTACAAAGGATTTATTCCTCAATCTGTGAACATCAGTTTATATGGTGACTTTGCTCCATGGGTAGGTGCTTTGATTGCAGACGTAAAACAACCATTAATATTAGTAACTGATAAAGGCAAAGAAGAAGAAACAGTAACTCGGTTAAGTCGCGTTGGTTTTGATAATATTCTTGGACATTTGAAAGGTGGATTTCAATCTTGGTTAGATGCCGGAAAACAAACAGATGTAATTGACAGAATTACACCAGAACAATTTGCAACAGCATTTAAATCAAAAGAAACCAAAGTAGTTGATGTAAGAAAAGAAAGTGAATATGCAGCAGAACACGTGGAAGATGCCTTCAATAGACCTTTAGCGTACATCAACGAATGGATTAATGACATCAACCCAAAGGAACATTTCTTTATGCATTGCGGTGGTGGTTACAGAAGTATGTCAGCTGCTTCTATTTTAATGTCAAGAGGATATCGAAATTTTACAGAAATTAGTGGTGGCTTTAGCGAGATTGCCAAAACTACTATTCCTAAAACAAACTTTGTTTGCCAAAGCAAAACGATGACAGTATAATGTTTGTTTTATAAAACATTTTAATACAACATGTTTTATCTTTACCTTTTCAAATACTACTATCAGTGATTCTGCAAATCAAAAACTTTATGCATGGTATAATAATAATAGTGGCCATTTGTGTCACCTTATTTTTAAATATACAACCAGCATTTACACAACAGAATATCCTACTCGACCAGATTAAATCTATTGCAAAAGATGCGCAAGGAAAGGTCAGCGTATCTGTTTTAACTATTGAAGACAGAGATTCTCTTTCCTATTATGGCGATGAACATTGCGTGATGCAGAGTGTGTTTAAATTTCCTGTTGCGCTAGCCATATTAGACAGAATTGATAATAATGAGTTTTCTCTTCTACATAAAATACATATCACACCCAAAGATATGATTAAATATACCTGGAGTCCAATGCGCGATTCATTTCCAAATGGAAATATAAATATCACTTTTGAAGATTTACTAAAATACATGGTTTCGCAAAGTGATAATATTGCTTGTGATATTTTATTAAATCATTTAGGAAAACCTAAATTGGTTGAAAGATATATTCGCAAATTTGCTATCGAAGATTTTGCTATGAAATATAGTGAAGCTGGAATGCATAAAAAATGGGAAAATCAATTCCATAACTGGTGTTCGCCAAATGCTATGGTTCAACTGTTAGATAAATTCTATCAAGGAAAGATTCTATCTAAAACAAACACTGATTTTTTGTATCAAACAATGATAGAAACCAATACTGGCAAAAACAGAATCGTTAAACTATTACCAAAGGAAATAATCGTTGCTCATAAAACTGGCTCATCTGATGCAAAGAATGGAGTAACTGCTGCTATTAATGATGTTGGCATTATCACCTTGCCTAATGGCAAACATATAGCCTTGGCGGTGTTTGTAACAGATGCCACAGCTGAATATGAGGTTCTGGAAGAAGTAATTGCAAGAATTGCTAAAGTAGTATTTGATGAATTTAATAAATGATGGTTTTATTCAATGTTTTTTGTAAATTTAAATATGCAAACACGTATTTTATTCTTTGTTATAGTATTTACTTTCATTAGCTGTAAAAAAGAAAATGAAGTAACTGAAGTCAAATATTGGTATGACAATATTGGCAGCAGAACAGATATTCCTTTCTTACCTGATGGTTCTGCCAACTATTTTACTTTTTCTTTTATTCGAAATAGTGGTGATAAAATCGGGTATCGGTTCAAAGCAAAATTTATGCATGCTCGATACCAAAGCTATAATGTATATGATATCAATACACGTAGTAGTTTATCGAGCATTTCAGACAAAGAAATACTTCCTAATATTGGAAGCATAAATCCATTTGTAGCCTTAACACAACCAGGAAATAGAGAGTATACTGTTTATGTATTACCCAATATTCCTGAAGCTCAATCTTATGAGAATAAATTATTATTTTCTGATTCAGTCACAAATGTTTCTTTGATATTGCGAAATTATCTCGCTGAAATTGATGTGTATGGTGGTGTTCCTTTACCAGAAATTGAGGCATTTAATTTACTTTCTGGTGAAGCTGTTTCGTTACCAGTTCCACTTCGTCTTGATTTTACAGTATTTACTAAAATAATAAATGTAGATGATATAAGCAAAATAATAAGTCTTACTCAATTATTGCAAAGTGGAAATAATATCACATGTTTTCGTTTTGCTGGATTAGGATTGTTCCCTAATTTAGATAATCAGTATTTATTAGCTCCAATTAAATTACAGGCTAATGAAGTAGCTATTCTTAAATTTATTCCACCTACCTACCCAACTGTATTTTCAGAGATTCCAACTTCGGATGTACGCTATTATTCGTTGTGTTTAGGTGATAGTAAAACGTATAACTACAAAACTTTATACGACAAACAATTAAAAATATCTTCTGATGGTTTTATTTATGTTGTCGTAGGCAGAAATCAAGCTGATATAGTAGCAAAAGCTGCAGGATTAAATTACATGGAATGGGTTCCTGAATTAAAAAATGAAGGATTGGTTGTTTATCGAAATATGCTGACTTCACCAGGTTATCCTTACAATCTTAATTTAGTACCTGATGTTTTAAAAAATTTAAATCAGGTCTTAAATCCTGGTTATTTAGATGCTGATACTTATTTAGGCGACCATTCTCCAAAAGGAATAAAGATGAGCAAAGAAGCCTATCTGGAAAATTTTGGCGGATTTGAAGTTGTGTATTAATTTATCTTTTATTTTTA
>JANNVS010000249.1:0-14288 GCA_031414515.1 Sphingobacteriales bacterium
AAAATCTTCTAAAAGTATTTTGTCCTACAGTATTGCTTTGATTGTCTTTTGTAATTGGTAGTAATAAAATTCCATTTTATTCAACTCTAATAACAAGTCGTTTGGAAATTCAATATCTGCTTTACAAATATCATCAATTAATAAAACTGCTTGTTCTTCTGTTTTAAAATACAGCCACATTTTTTCTTTCATAATGTAATATGAAATGTCATTTACTTTTGTATCGCCAAACTGTGAATCGTGCTTAGTGCTTCTGCATGGTATTCATAAAACCTTACAATACATTAGTGAAGTTTTAAATATGGATTTGTTTGATATGGAAGTAGACCTGATTTAAAATTGGCTAACGAATGATATACAACTTTCCGTAACCGTGTTTAAAGTATTTGTCTATAGATGACTGTTTTACTTCGGTAGAGGTTCCATCTAGATTTCTGGTCATTACTCTATAAAAATAAACTCCATTTGCTAGCCTATCACCAAAGTTATCTGTACCATTCCATTTATAATCTGTTACATTTGTTCCAACATGTAAGTAGCCTAATTCTTCTCGTGTAATTTCTTTTACTACTTTTCCACTGGCACTAAATATTTGTATAATCAATTGTTCTGGAATTGTTGCTCCAGTTAAAGTAAATACAAATTGAGTAGACGTTGAGAATGGATTTGGATAATTTAGAATATTTGTAATCGAAGGTTTCGAATCTACTTTGAATTTTATTCTGTAATCGTATTTACCGGCGTCATTCTTACTTCTATCTATACCTTGAGCTCTTATTTCATAAGTTCCATCAGGTAATAATGGTTTATATAACAAACGTGCTTCATTGGTTTTTCCGTTATTCAAATTTGTAGCTGGAATATAAGTAACATCTGGCTGGCTATTGGCTATTTGAACAGCTTCTGTAGGATTATTAGGATAGTACATATAGACTAAAAACTCAGAGGTATCATTCAAAGCTAAATATTTATTTTCATCTTTTAACCTAAACAGAATTTCAGGGTTTGCTGAAACATATTCACCGTCAGTAATATGGCGACCATCAAAGGTGACGTCAAACAATGGATTAATTTTATCCTTGTCTACAAATAAAGTGAATTCAGCAAAGTTATTAAAATGGAATTGTTCTGGCTGGTCATCATCAGGATTCACTTCTACAGTTATATAATTTAAACCATAAAAATTAAATCCTGAGAAGCTATAATCAAAATCAATATTTATAAATTGTTTTGCTGCTAATGGACCAAATCTTTTATATAAAATAGTAATATTATTTGATGGATCTTTAATAATAAAACGGACTAATAGACTATCCATATTTATTGGAGTCACATTTTCGACGGCTATAGACATATTAAAATTCTCACCAGATACAATAGTATCACGGGTTTTAGTGAAATTGATAGTAGGATTCACAACTGCCTCTGGAGCTTTATCATAATATAATCTCCAGAAATCCATTTGAGGTGCAGTACCAGATAAATCATCATTTGTTATCCATTGCATTTGTAAGAATGGATAGCGTTTTGCATCTATCGTTAATGGTGTTATCGCACTTTTTAGTAAATCATTTCTTAGTAATGTTCTAGTACCTATTGTATCGTAGCCATATAAATTTACTGTTGCTGCATCATTAGATGGATTTTCTTGAGGATGCCATTCCATGCTAAAATCTTTCCATTCTTTTGCTGGTCCAATAATAGGAGATTCCATAGTACCTTTTGTCCAAGTGCCATCAAAAGTAAAAGAAGTATCAATAAAGTTAGGTAAGAATCGTTGTATTTGAATTGGATTATATGACGGATCACATTTATGTAAGAAGAATGCAAAAGGCTGAAATTCCTGTTGTTTACGAATAGTGGTAACACCTAAATTCTCAAAAGCCTGAAATAGATTTTCATCGCCTGGCTGTATGCTATCGTTTAACCACTGTGTATATCCAGCATTATAGAAACTATATCCTAAAACATAAGCATTGCACGGTATGGAGTTAATAAAATCTATTGCATATTTTCTTTCTTGTTTACCTGTAGTAAAATCATTAGTGATAAATTCAATAACATTTGTTGGGTATCTGTTACACGTAATATCGTTATAAGGACCTCTGCAAGTATTTCCGACTTGATAGGTTTGCCAATTCTGTCCAGTATTTCCATCATAAACAAAAAATATAAATCCTTTTCTTGCCCAAGCATTTCTTGCAATTAAGTAACCATCCCAAAATGCTTCTATTGACTGATCGTTTGGTGGTGGATGACCAACACTAATTTGAAGAGAACGTGTTGTATTTGGATAATAAAAAATTCTATCATTTTTAAGACTTAATGTACTAAATGAATTTTTTAAGTATTGAAAATAATGCGATTGATTCCATCCAGTTGATAAAGAAGTATTGTATAAAAATGAACTATTTTTCCAGTTTGCAGGATTTCCTGTTGTTGTATCCAAAGTACCACGCCAGTAATAAACTTTATTTTGTAACAAAGAAATTGATGGTTTCCAGTGAAGAGTAGCTCCTGGTTGTGTAACCTTTATTTGTGTTAATAAAGGACTGTTAAATAATTCAGTAGTGTCAATTTGAAAAATATAAGTTTTTGAAGTAGCAAATACATTAGCTGTAGAAAATACTAATTCAAAATTTGGATCATTCACCATACAAAAATCGTAAGGGTAAATAGGAATTATATCATCCGCTAAAATTAGTTTTGTTACGGTAACTTCGTTATTTAATTCTGAGTATTCTGCAATAGCATTTGCATAATCTACTTTAATTTTAAAGGTATTTAATCCAGGTCCATTTAACCTGTCTGATTTAATCCAAATAAGAACTTCATCCGTATTTCTTGCGCTTGGAACAGTGACATTTGTTACTTGAATTTGACCATTCGGAAATATACGATCAATATTTACTTCATATAAATCATTTGCAGAGGCACCTAAGTTCTTTACTATTACTTTTACTAAAAAAGAATCTACTGATGCATTTATATTCTGTGGCTCAAAGCTTATACTACTTTGGTCAATATAATAATCTGGTCTATAATGTGAATTTATTCTCAATCCAGGGTCACCATGAAAAATCATTTGTTCACCAATCATTGGATTAATATCGCCTCCATCTAATATCACTTTTTTTGAAGTTTCTTTTAAAATATTTCCGATATAATCATTATACATGGAGTTTGAAAATCGATTATAAAATTCACTTGAATATGCATTTAAGTTGGAAGCAACAGCATAAGTCACAGGTGCTACATATCCAATTGCTGCTTTATTTGCAGTTAGTAGAAATCGTTCACTTAGCGATTTAAAATCTACAAAAATACTTCCTACAAAACAACCATTTGATAGCATCAAATGGTATTTTCCTTTATTTTCCATTCGTTCAGGCTCTAAATTAAAATCCAGAGTTGTAGTTGCTGAATGTCCAAAAAATGTAATCAAAGAAACACCAGTATTAACTAATGAATCCAAAAAGATATTTTGTGCTATTTGAATTGGGTCTGTACTGTTTTTAAATAAACTACCAACACTTGCACCATATCTAGGTGATTCTATTGTAGTTTTATAATTATCTAAGTAAGATCTAAAAAGTTGCTGCTCAAAATTATTATTTCCACCACCTAAATGTAGTACATTCTTCATCCATAATTTATTGAATGGAGTTTCTGCAACGTTGAAGGTGTCATTTAAAATCCCTTCGTATTCTTTTACTTTATCTAAATATATTTTTATGTCATCTCCTTTCGTTACGGCTAATCTTCCGATTCCAATTTGTGCGTAATTTAATGCGCCAGATCTTGCAGCTAATAAAATATCGGATGCAGGTTCGCCATATGTTTGCACTAAACTTCTTACAATAATACTCTGATTGCCATAAGTGTAAGGAAACTCAAATCCTTTGCCTATAATGAATGCTAATTTTGGATCGATGGAAAACTTATCGATAGCAAAATTGATAAAATTTCTAATAGCCAATGGATGTTGAACTATTCCAAATCCAAACTGATCATTTAATTCATCAATAAAATATGTTTTTGCATTAAATCCACCACCTTGAACTGAAGATCTGTATTTTCTATATTCGTCTACATAGTCAACTCCAATAGTACTGCTTTTTAGTTTTTTATTGGATATAATTAAAAAATTGCCTTGTAGTCCAGAATTTAAAAAGTTGGTAAAATTAATAGGTGTAAGGCTATTTATAAATGGAATATCTGCAGAAGATTGTGAAGTGAGATACAATTTGTCTTTATCAATAGATGTTTCATTTAAATGAAACTTAAGTACAGTATCCGTGATTCCTAAATATCTTTGTTTATTTTTTAAATCATATAATACAGGTGTTGTAGAAAAAGCATTAAAATTCTTTATTTCTAAATAAACATCATCTTTTTTCTTTAATGAAAAATTAAGTTTAGACAAGTTATCAAAGTTGAAAATACGTGGATATTCAAGTATTCCATATCCGATATAATTAATTCTTCCCTGTACAGAATTAGAAGAAATTAAATCATTACGGGCTGGAGATTCATTTAAAAATTGATTGCTAATTGTATAATTTATTTTTTTTATTCCAGGACCAAATGTAAATTCGGTAGAGTCAAAACCATTAACTGTAGTTTTTATTGCATGATTGCCATTTCCTTGAATTAGTAATGTAGAAAAGTATGCATTTGCAGGAAAAGATTTATATAGAAATTTTATATCATACACACCTGCAGGAGCATTTGAATATCTATAAGAACCAGTATTATCATGAGATCCAGCTATAGCACCTTCTCCAAGATCAAAATCTGAGTTGTATAGTTGTGGTAAAAATGGAGAAATTGGCAGACCTCTGAAATAGCCATATTTTTGAGTAGTAAGATCAGCATAAGTGTATATAGTTGAATAACAATATTTTTCTGATTCAGGAGCAGAAATTAGGTCATTATTTTGTTGTGCAATCCTTTCATTAATTAGAAATGGATTTACTGTTAAAAAGAAAGTTGCTGTATCAGTAAACAAACTTTGAAAAATATTAGGTTGTTTATCAGGGCTTTTATATAGTAAAGAATCAGGTTTTCCGTCATTCTTTTCTCCATAAAATTCAATATAATCATTATTGCTAAATTGACTATTTGTAGTTACATATAAAGGAACTTCACTTCCATTTCTAAAGAGTTTAAAATCTGTTCCTTTTAATTGAGATGTCGGAATTCCAATCGTATTTAAAACAGCAAATGAAATTCTATATAAGCTAGTTTTAGCAAGTTTAAATTTGTAATAGGTTTTTGAATAATCAATCCATTCATTGCCATATGGCTGCGCTTTCGAAATCGTAAACAATCCAACCAAACAGATAATATGAAATATTCTTTTTATCATTCAGGTTTATTTTGAGGAGGCTCAACAGGCATTACTTGTTCTGTCGGCACAGTTATTTTTTCTGATTCAGGTGTAATTTCAGGAGCATTTATCAATTCAGAACTTTCTTTTTGTTTTCGTTTATTAATTCCTACTTTTAAAGATACAACATGCGAGTATTGATTCTCTGATGCTTTTCCAACGTCAGTGTATGCATAATCAACAAAAACAAAATTTTTAAATTTAAAACCAGCACCAAGGTTCGGTTGAACACTAAACGTTTTTTTACCTTTAGAGTCTAAAATTTTTTGAAAATTATTGACACCAGCTCGTATATAAAATATTTTCCATAGACCTAATTCCACACCAATACGTGGGTCCATGCTTATTTTTTTAGTGGAAACAAGTGTATTTCGTTGTCCATCTGTTGTAAGTTCCCAGTCTAACTCAGCAGTTAATTCTATTTTATCTTTAAAAGTTTTATGATAGGCAACGCCAAATTGAATTCTAGGTAAAGTAATTTCGGTAGAACTTTTTGGTATTACATTACTCGTTTGTGCTAATATCTGTTTTTCTTTGTCTGTAAAGCTATAAGACCATGCATTAAACGTAGTTGTAATATCTTTAACAGTCAACCCAATTTTCCAGTCTTTAATGGTGTACATTACACCAACATCTACACCAAAGCCCCAGGATTTTGCGAAGCCACCAGCTTTGTTATGTACAATTTTAGTTGTAACACCAATAGATAAATTTGGAATGATGGTTCTGGCATAGGATAATAAAATACCATAATTTCCAACTGAGAAATTTCGTACATTATCATAATTAACACTTCCATCCGCATCAATTAAATCCAATGTATTTGGAATATCATCTACACCAAATCGCAAGAAATTAATAGCGAAAGCATGTTTATTGCTATCTAATGGAAAGGCAATGCCTGCATAATCATATTTTGCAATGCCAGCAAAGTATTCGTTATGCATAAAACTAAATTGCATCTTTGTAGGTATTCTTACTAAGCCTGCAGGATTCCAATAGCCAGCAGTAACGTCATTAGTAGATGCCACTACTGCATTTCCCATTCCAAAGTTATGAGCACCAACTCCAATATACATAAAGTCGTTACTGTATTTTGGCGGTTGAGCAAAAGTAAACGTGGAAAAACAAACAAATAATACAACAAAAATTAACTTGGTTTTTAGCAATTGCATCATGTATTTAAACGATTCATTAAAAATAGTATTGTGTTCAGTATATGACAATTGTAAATTTAACCAAAAATCTTGTAATAATCAGATTAATTTCATAGATTTTTACAGTATTCAGACTGTTTTTTTGATATTTGTAATAAATCTTATATTCACTATCTCTTAAGTATTTTACAATCTGTATTTTTACAAAAAAATTAGAAAATAAATGAATTTTGTTGAAGAGCTGAAATGGCGTGGAATGTTGCATGATATCATGCCAGAAACGGAAGATTTATTAAACAAAGGAATGGTTAAAGGTTATATTGGCTTTGATCCAACATCAGATTCTTTAGGGATTGGAAATATGGTACAAGTCATGACATTATTACATTTTCAAAAATGCGGACACAAACCAATAGCTTTAGTAGGTGGTGCAACTGGCATGGTCGGCGATCCAAGTGGTAAAAATGAGGAAAGAAATTTACTGTCAGAGGAATTATTGCAGCATAATTTAGATGGACAAAGAAAACAATTGGAAAAATTTCTGGATTTTGATTGTGGCGCTAACTCAGCAGAAATTGTAAACAATTATGATTGGTTCAAGAATTTTTCATTTTTAGATTTTATTCGTGATGTTGGAAAATACATTACTGTAAATTACATGATGAGTAAAGATTCAGTAAAAAATAGATTTGAAGCAGGAATGTCATTTACTGAATTTAGTTATCAATTGGTACAAGGATTTGATTTTTATTATTTATGGAAGAATCATGATGTAAAATTGCAATTAGGTGGTAGCGACCAATGGGGAAATATTGTAACGGGTACAGAACTAATTCGGAAAAAAGATGGTGGTGACGCTTATGCAATTACGACACAACTAATAAAAAAAGCAGATGGCACAAAATTCGGAAAAACGGAAAGTGGAAATATTTGGTTGGATGCAAAAAAAACATCACCCTATAAATTTTATCAGTTTTGGTTGAATGCCAGTGATGCCGATGTGAAAACCTGGATTCGTGTATTTTCTATGAAAGGAAAAGTGGAGTTAGAAGAGTTGGAAAAACAACAGGATGAAACACCACATTTGCGCATTTTACAAAAAACACTGGCAGAAGAAATTACTATGCGAGTTCACAGTAAAGAAGATTTAGAACACGCCGTAAGATCCTCAGAGATATTATTTGGTAAAGCTTCGGTTGAAAATTTACAACTATTAAGTGATTCACAAATTCAGGATATTTTTGACGGTGTTCCAGTTTATTCTATTACAAAAGAAAAACTTTCTGCAGGAATTAATATTTTAGATTTATTAGCATTGGAAACTCAGATTTTAACTTCCAAAGCAAAAGCAAAAGAATTAGTAAGTACTAATGGGATTTCCATTAATCTGGAAAAATTTAATGATACAGATGGTGTATTGAATGCGGATTGTCTAATAAATAATAAATATATAGTAGTCAAAAAAGGAAAGAAAGATTTTAGTTTAATTGTTGTCGAATAGCTTTAAATATATGGGTTCTTCGTCAGTTTGGTAATTTTAAATTCTGCTGTTTTCATCTCACTTATACATTTCTCATCTGGCATTTCTTTGAAAATTATTGCAGTCAAAAGACCGTGCCTTTTCTTTCCTTTTTTTGACAAGTTATCCAGATAAGCTATGTTTTTTTTAACGTTCTTAAATAATGCACCATTTTCACTTACCAACTCATTTTCTACACCTTCTATATAAGAATCATTCAACCCTTTAAAAGCGACTAAATCATAATTTAAACCTAATGCCATTTTTTCTATTTCTCTTTCAGAAATAGAATATACATAATTTCCAGATTCTTCATAAAAGCCTTGCTTGTAATATTTAGCTTTTCCAAAAAATGATTTCATAATATTTTTAATCGATTGAATAAACCAAAAAAAAGCACTTCCAAAAGATTGTGTCTGAGGTGTTATTATGTTTTCATCGTTAGGTTCTATTAATACAATACCTTTTTTAGCCACTCGTAACATTTCATAAACAGCAATGGCAGGTCTTGGGAAATGGTGGTATGCTTCTTTGCAAAGAACAAAATCGTAATAGTTATTTTCCGCAGAAATCTTCTCAGCATTTTCGATTTTATAGTCTTTAATAAAATTATTTTCTTTTGCAATTGTTAAACAATCAATAGCAATATCTGATGCCATTACATTTTGAGAATATTGTAAAAGGTAATTTGCGTCAGTTCCATATCTTCCGTCACCAACAGTTAACCAGCTTGCCTCTTTATAATTAGATAAAATAGGCAATAGAGTATCATACATTCTTTTGTGTCTCCAATAATCAACTGTGTCTTTTTTAGTCCATTTCTCCATTTCTTGGAAGCTTGTAGCTGCATGACTATTGCTATGTTTTACATAGCTTTTTTCGAAAAATTCCATCTTTACTTCTTTTTTGCTATTGTGATATAATAATTGAAAATACTTTCTTCTTTGTAAAGTATATTTTTAATAATTTCCATATTTCTTTTCAGTAAATGTGCATTGTATTCTTCGATGTTCAGCTGAACTGGATGAAGCATGTCACCAGGTATTAACTGAAATATTTTTTTCAAAATAGAATGTTTATGTGCATCAGTTGAAAGGATTAAAATTCCGCTAGGTTTTAAAGCAGCAATCAATGTATTGTAGCTTTTTTCAATATCTTTCACATGATTTATAGCATTTAAACAGAAGATATAATCAAATTTTTCAATGTAATTTAGGTCTTCAATTTTGCATTGTTTAAATTGAACCCACGGGTAATTATCTTGTTGTAATAAATCATTTTCCAGATATTTTTCCAGTAATGGATCAATTGCGATTACTTGATTTTTTTTTAAACAAATAAATATTCCAGCCGGACCGCATCCAGCATCTAATATTATGCAATGCTCAGGAAGTTCGATGTATTTTTTAATATCAAATAATAAATTATTCCAATAGTTGGATTTCCATTCTAAATATTGCTTTCTATCTTTATTGGTAAGATATTTTTTCCACCATTTTAATTCTAGCGATTGAGCTAAATTCCATTTCCAAGAAGTTGTATCTGACAAAGAAATTAATTTCCACAAATTTAAAGTTTATATCCGACAGTAAAGACAATTGTAGGTTTTTTTGTGCTTAGTGTAGCAATAGGTACAGGTTTTGCAGCTTCTGAATTCAGTTGATAAGGAATATATAATTCTTTAAAATTAGTTTGTACATATGCTATATCTGCGAAGAAATTCTTTCCACGGTAACCAAATCCAGCAGAAAAAATTATGCTAGACGTATTAATTCCATTAGGTGCTGCTGCACTTTTAAACGGTGAAGTTCTGTATTGTACACCACCACGAATTCGTATTGGATCATATTTGAACTCTACGCCAGCTTTTATGGTATGAAATAGTCCGTACTTTGATTTAATGTTGTTGTTTACAAAGTTCTCATAGTTCTTTGCAGCAGCATCTTTAAGATTCAATCTGAATTTTGAATTTGCTACATCACTTAATTCATACTCAACAGAAACCAAACCGTATTTGTGAATATAACCTGCACCAGTCGTTATTTTCCAAGGCTGAATATATTTATATTTAGAAGCACCATCAGGCGAATCACCTGTTAGTATTTCAGATAAACTAGCGTAATCAACTTCCATACTGGTTAAGAAAGCATCTTTCATAAATAATACACCTGGTGTTTGAATGGCTAATGATAAGTGTAAGTTTTTCACAGGCATAGCAATAATTCCAATCTTTAAATTAAAACCAACACCACGTGTTTTTAAATAATTTAGATTACTGAAATTATTCAAATCGTCTATCGTATTTTGACTATCACTTTCCTTTAATAAAATGCGTTCTGTGTAATTTACAATTGGAACACCAATAGAAACTCCAAACATAATTTTTTCTTTATAAATACTTGCAACGCCAATTGCTAATTCATTGATTCCACCACTTTTGGTAATCGTAAAATCTTGTTGAATAGAAGAGCTGTCTGTTGCTGTGTAAATATTTCCTAAAGAGTCAGACGTAGTTAATCCCAATTGATATGCAATGCTTGCACCAAACGGATATTTGGTTTCCGCATCTTCTTTTGATTGTATAATGTCTCTGTCTTTTAGCTGATCGCCGTAAGAAGTAAGTAAACTATTTTTTGTATTCAATCCATTAAAAAAATATTCATCATTAAAATTTGCTAAGCGATTCAATGCAAAACCAAATTTTAAACCATTCCATTTTTTTGAAGTTGAATTCGAATATCTGCTTACTATAATGACACCTAAATTAGTTACTTGAAATTTTACTTTTCCATCTTTTGTGGTATTGTCTAAATAAGAAGAAGAAGAACGATTAATAGAAATGGCTGGTGAAAGCGAAAACTCTGTAGAGCTAAATTTTGCAATACCTGCAGGATTGGTAGACAACGAACTTACTTCTGCGCCAATCGTTCCCATAGTATTGCCTAATGCAATGTTTCGTGCTGTGCCTTGTAAACTTGGCGTGCTGTATCGCAATGCATCAATATCTGTTTGTGCGTACAAAGCAGATACTAAATTAACCATCAAGCCGAATATGAAAACTTGTTTACGCATTACTATAAGTTGAGGTTTATTTTGGTCGTGTGCCTATTCTAATTCCACTATTATTTCCTGAGTTGGAATTACTATTATTATTGTTAGATGGCATAGTATTCGAATTGTTATTGTTTTTATATGGATTACTCCAGTTTCCATTGTTGCTATTCGAGTTATTATTATTACTATTATGCCATTTATTTGTTTTGGCTGGTGCCGTTGTAGTGTTGCTGTTTACATTATTTGATGAGTTCGAATTCGTATTGCCAGTTGCATTCCAGCCTGAAGAATTTGTATTTGACGGATAATTTTTGTTGTAATTATTGTTTCCGTTTGAATTATTGGAATTACCATAAGTACCAGTTCTTGGAGTATACACTACATTCTTTCTGTTATTATCATAAGCACCACTAAAGTTTGAAAACCCGTTATTGAAAATAGCATTGGAACAATAAGGTGAAAAACCATTTCCAAAATTATTCCAAGAATTCCAGCTAAAGTTATTCCATGGATTATTAAAACCTGTATTATACCAGCTGTTAAAACCAGGTTGAATAATCATGATTTGCATATTATTGCAGAACGGATTGTAAAAATTATTGTAACCATATGTCCAACTTGGAGTGAAAGAATAATTATTCCAGTTATTCCAACCAAAATTATTGTTGAAAGAATTCCATGGATCATAAAAATTATTATTCCAGTTGTTCATTCCATTATTAAATTGAACTGATGGATTGTGAAATCTTATAATTCTATCAGTGTAACCAAAACTTGAACCGCTGAAATCGTCATTATTAAAGTTATTATCAGTTTGAAAATTATTTTGATTGTCATTAAAAGACGAAGAAGAAACTCTAGTCGTAGAACTACCTTCATCTACATACGAAACAGTTCTCTCTGTTTGTTCTAAAGGTGTAGTATACGATTGAGTCGGTTGGGTATATGTTTGTTTTATTTTTGCCTTTCTTTGTACAGGTACATCATACACATCATCGACGGCTTTCACAAAATTAATTTGCGAAATACCTGCTAATAAAACGGCTAAAACAATTATTTTTTTCATATCAATGAATTTTAATCTTTTGGAAATCTAAAATCTATTACATTTATAAACCAATAATATACATAATAGGTTTCAAAAAGCATACCAAAGTATGTTAATTAACATCTAATTTCTATAATAATGAGCAAGGAAATAACAAGCAGAGCAGAAAATTACTCAGAATGGTACAACGATTTAGTGTTAAAAAGCAATTTAGCCGATTACTCAGCCGTGCGTGGTTGCATGGTGATAAAACCGTATGGTTTTGCACTTTGGGAAAATATGCGCGACATGCTGGATAAAATGTTCAAAGATACTGGACACGTAAATGCTTATTTTCCATTGTTTGTTCCAAAAAGCTTGTTTGAAGCAGAAGAAAAAAATGCAGAAGGTTTTGCAAAAGAATGTGCTGTTGTAACGCATTATCGTTTAAAAAATGATCCTGAAAATCCAGGAAAATTAATGGTAGATCCTGAAGCAAAACTGGAAGAAGAATTAGTGGTTCGTCCAACTTCGGAAGCCATTATTTGGAATACGTATAAAAAATGGATTCAATCCTACAGAGATTTGCCATTGCTCATTAATCAATGGGCAAATGTAGTTCGTTGGGAAATGCGTACGCGTTTGTTTTTGCGCACCGCAGAATTTTTATGGCAAGAAGGACATACGGCACATGCTACCAGACAAGAAGCAATTTCTGAAGCAGAACAAATGATAAATGTATATGCTGATTTTGTAGAAAATTATATGGCATTGCCTGTTATAAAAGGATTGAAATCCGAAAGTGAACGTTTTGCTGGTGCCGAAGAAACCTATACAATTGAAGCCATGATGCAAGATGGAAAAGCGTTGCAATCGGGTACTTCACATTTCCTTGGACAAAATTTTGCTAAAGCTTTTGATGTAAAATTTAAAAATAAAGAGAACGAAGAAGAATACGTTTGGGCAACTTCTTGGGGCGTTTCTACGCGTTTGATTGGCGCATTAATTATGGCACATTCTGACGATGAAGGATTAGTAATGCCGCCAAAATTAGCACCGCATCAAGTAGTGATTATTCCATTTTTATCAAAGAATATAGAGGAAACCGAAAGTATGATTGCGAAAGCAAATGACTTGAAAAAAGAATTGACAAAACTAGGTATCAGAAGTATTGTTGATAGTGACGAAACCAAACGACCTGGTTTTAAATTTGCAGAATACGAATTGAAAGGAATTCCATTGCGCGTAGTAATTGGTCCAAGAGATTTAGCAAATGGCATGGTGGAAATTGCACGCAGAGATACGAAAGAAAAAGCACAATTTGCAGTAGAAGATATTACACAAACGATAAGTGGTTTATTAGATGCTATTCAACAAAATATGTTCAACAAAGCAAAAACATTCAGAGAAGCAAATATTACGAAAGTAGATGACATTGAAACATTCCAAAAATTGCTGGATGAAAAACCAGGTTTTTTATTAGCACATTGGGATGGTACTGCTGAAACTGAAGACAAAATAAAAGAACTCACCAAAGCAACGATTCGTTGTATTCCTTTAGATAATCCACAAGAAGAAGGCAAATGTATTTTATCAGGCAAGCCAAGTAAAGAAAGGGTTTTATTTGCAAGAGCTTATTGAAATAATAATTAGCTAATTAGCTAATTGAATAATTTTTTAAAAACTTTTTAGCACTAAATCTGCTACAGTTATGAAAAAAACACTTGAACTCACACTTCCACCGGAAATTGCGTATGATGAAAATGAACTTCATCAACACATCAAGAATTATTTACACATAAAAGATGCAACTACTTTTCAGGTTCGTTTATTAAAACGAAGTATCGATGCACGTTCGCGAATTATAAAAGTAAATATACAAGCCGATGTTTTTATTGATGAAATTCCTGAGCCAACTTCTCAATTTCAAAGAGAATATAAAGATGTATCAAATGCGAATCAAGCAATTGTTGTTGGTGCTGGACCAGCAGGTTTATTTGCAGCTTTGCGTTTAATAGAACTTGGCATTAAACCAATCATAATAGAACGCGGAAAAGATGTACAAGAACGTAGGCGCGACATTGCAGACATCAACAAAAAAAACATCGTTAACGAAAACTCTAATTATTGTTTTGGCGA
>JANNVS010000250.1:0-7496 GCA_031414515.1 Sphingobacteriales bacterium
CAATCTGCTGAATGCGTTGGCAGTATCTCTTACTTTATCAATTAATTCAACGGCAGTTGCTACTGCTGAATCAAATCCGATGGTATATTCTGTTCCAAATAAATCATTATCGATGGTGCCAGGAATTCCGATAAATGGAATAGAGTATTCTTTTGTAAATTCTTGTGCTCCTTTAAAAGTTCCATCACCACCAATAGCAATTACAGCATCAATGTTTTTATTTTTTAATTGTTTAAAAGCTTCTTTTCTGCCTTCTGTTGTAGTGAATCGTTTGCTGCGTGATGATTTTAAAATAGTGCCACCACGATGAATGATATTTCCAACTGAACGCGAGTCCATTTCTATAAAATCACCATCTATCATACCTTCATAACCATTCAGGATTCCGTATACTTTAAATCCTTTCTGAAGTCCAGCTCTGACACAGGCACGTATACAAGCGTTCATACCTGGTGCGTCACCACCAGAAGTAAATATTGCTATTGCTTTTACAGGCATATCCTTTCTATATTTCTTTAAAAATACAATTAGTTTTTAAATTAAGATATTTTATGTAATAGATAAAATGAAATAACATAAACTAACATGTTGATATTCAAATAGATTATACTTTTACAATAAAATCAACAAAAAACTATATGAGCAATTTTTCTACTTGGGCAAAATCATCACACACAGTAAAATTTGCAGCAGTCGGTATTCTGGTATTATTATTAATGATACCAACCAATATGATACAAGGATTAATTACCGAGCGACAATCTCAAAGCCAACACGTTATTAATGAAATCAGCAGTAAATGGGGTTTTGCTCAAACATTTGCTGGACCAATTATCAATGTTCCTTACAAAGAAATAGTGGCATCGCAAAATGACAAAGGACAAACGGTTTATACAAACACAATTGGGACGATGCACTTTTTGCCTGAACAATTAGATATTAAAGGAAACGTAAAAACAGAATTGAAACATAGAAGTATTTACGATGCTGTGGTTTATTCAACAGAATTAAAAATAAGCGGCAGTTTTAATAAAATTGCAATTGAAAAATTAGGAATCACAACTGAAAATGTACTTTGGGAAAAAGCATATGTGTCATTTCATATTCCTGATTTGCGTGGTATTAATAAACGTGTAGTATTAAATTGGAATGGTAATACTGTAGAAATGAATCCTGGAATTGATGATAATGATATTATAGTTTCATCTTATAATAAATATAATTCTACTGTTGATTATGATAGAAATGCAGAAGTAAATGTACCAGCAAAATACAATGGTAACTCTTCATCTGGCTTGAGTGCAAAAATAAATGTGAAAGATGCCACGAAAATAGATTTTGATATGATGTTGGATTTAAACGGCAGTTCCTCTTTATACTTTATTCCGATTGGAAAAGAAACAAATGTAACGTTGAAGTCTGCTTACAAAACGCCAAGCTTTGATGGTGCATTTATAACTGACAGTAATACAGTAACTGAAAAAGGTTTTGAAGCAAATTGGAAAGTGCTAAACCTGAACAGAAATTTTCCGCAAGAATGGACGAACAGTGCTTATAATATTAGTGAAGCAGCCTTTGGAGTGAATTTATTAATTCCTGTTGATCATTACCAAAAAAGCATGCGCTCTGCGAAATATGCTATTATGTTTATACTGCTCACTTTTTTAGTTTTCTTGTTTACAGAGATACTAAATGGTTTTAAAATACATCCTGTACAATATTTATTAGTTGGCTTAGCGTTGATTATTTTCTATACACTTTTGCTTTCAATTTCAGAACAATTAGGATTTACATTAGCTTATTTTATTTCGAGTGGTGCAATTATTTTACTGATTTCTCTGTATTCAAAAACAATATTTAAAGAAAACCGATTGATGGCATTACTGGCTGGTATTTTAATTATTTTGTACGGATTTTTATTTGTGATTTTGCGTTCAGAAGATTATGCCTTATTAATTGGAAGCATAGGTTTGTTTATAGTACTGTGCGTTATTATGTATTTATCGCGCAAAATAAAATGGTATGGTGATGATGGAACTCAGATTTAGCTGATTCGTTTTGATTAATATGATTTTGAAAGGTTGGTAAAGTTGGTAAGTTTTAAAGCTAACTATTTATTTTTCATACTTTCACAATTTCTATTAATTTATTTACAGTCTTCCAATTACGTGTGGTTGCTATTACTTTTAGTTTTGATTCAAAGAAATTATTTGACAGTTTTGTATTGCCATAACTCGTTACGCATATAAAAATTTCTTTACCAATGACTTCAAATTTATCAGGTAAAAAATTCGCATCATCTAATTTCATTAAATTTAAAGCGTTTGGAGTATTTGATAGAAAAGTGACATATAAACTATCAATATCTTCGTTTTTAAATGGATTTGTTAATACAACATTTTGTAAATCTTCGTATGTTCTTATAATAATAGGAACGTGAAAATTATATTTTTCAGCAATTTTTTCTTCAATTAACTTTGCCAATTTTATATCCGTAAACTTTTTTTCTGTTTTGAAGATGACATTACCGCTTTGAATATATGTTACAACCTCTTTAAAATCTAAATCTTGATATAATTCCGTCAAATCTTGCATCAAAATTTTCTTTTGTCCATTTACATTGATGCCACGTAAAATTGAAATATAAGTTTTCATTTAAGTAATTACAGTTCTGAAAGTAAGATTTATTCTTGGCTTATTAATGAGTTTTGTCTTTGGTAAACGATGCCACCAGTTTTCCTGTGTTTCATCTTTCATTACTAATAAACTACCGTTCTCTAAAAGCAAAGAAATCTTATGTTTTGTAGTTTTGTGTTTGAAAGAAAATTTGCGTTCTGCACCAAAACTAAAAGATGCTATGCTACTGTGCTTGCCCAATTTTTTCTCATCATCGCTATGCCATGCCATGCTTTCGTCGCCAGTATGGTACAAATTAAGTAAGCAAGAATTGTAAGTAGTTTCTGTTAATTTTTCTGCTAATGTTTTCAATTCGAGTAATTCTATTGTCCAAGGCAATGCTTGTTTTGTTACATTTGAATATGTGTATGAATAATTTCCAGAAGCATACCAGGCAACTTTTCTTTTAGTAATCATATGTTTGCCAAAAATAATTGCTTCATCATTTTTCCATTCAATTGTATTCAAAAGAGTATCAAAATAATTTACAGTTTCAGAAGGTGTACTTACTTTACCATAATAAATAACTGTTCCATCGTAAGGCAACAAATTGGTTAATGGTTCTGTGGAAAAAAGGTTCAAATTGATGATTTACGAATTGGCTCAATCAAATCCCAAAGGTTTCCATATAAATCTGAAAATACAAGCACTCGACCCCAAATTTCATCAACAGGTTGTCGAATTATTTTAATTTCATGATTTATAATATTTTTATAATCTCTTTCAAAGTTATCTGTGTACAAAAACAAAAAAACTCTTCCACCTGTTTGGTTTCCAACTCTTCTGCTTTGCTCTTTATTGGCTGCTTTTGCTAATAATAAGCAACATTCATTTGTACCTTTGGGTCTAACTAAAACCCAACGTTTTGTTTCACTTAAAGTAGTATCATCAATTAAGTCGAAGTGCAATTTCTTAGTGTAAAACTCAATTGCCTCATCATAATCGTTTACCACCAAAGCAATATGTGCAATTTTTTGATTCAAATATTTTAATTAATTTGTTTTAAACCTTTTATACTGATCATAAGCGTAAAAGCTAAGGTACTCGCCTTCTTCGATTCTTTTTTGTATGTCACGCCAATATTTTGGGTCAAAAATTTCGTTGTGTTCTGCTAAGAAAATTTCACCAATTGGTCCGTCAGGAGCCATAAATGCTTTAAATTCTTCTGGAAAAATATCATTAGGTTCTGCTGTAATCATTTCAAAATTTCCACGTGTATCATCTACTTCATTTTGTACAGGAATTCTTCTGAAACGACAATCTGTTACTTTTGCAATTTCATCGTAATCATAAAAAATGACACGACCATGTCGAGTAACACCAAAATTTTTTAATAATAAATCGCCAGGAAAAATATTGGCGGCTGCTAATTCTTTTACACAAAACCCATAGTCTAAAATGACCCGACAGGCATTGATAGGATTAGCTTCATTGGCTAAATAGATATTTAATGGTGTCATCCTACGTTCAATATATACGTGTTTAATTATCACCTTATCGCCTTTAAATTCTACCGTTTGTTTACAAGAGTCAGTTAGTTCTTTTATTAATTCATGCGTAAATAGATTTCTAGGAAATTCCAAATTTTCGAACAAATGTGCATATGCCATTCTACCAACTCTGTCGTTTATTTCTACTTCTTCATATTTTTTGATAACAAAATCACGTGTACAATTTTTTGGTGCCTCGAACTTATCTCTGATAATTTTAAATACAAAATTGTAGTACTTCAATGTAAACACTGCCATTACCATTCCTTTAATACCTGGAGCAATGATGAATTTATCTTCATGATTATGAATATAATTCATCAAATCTCGATACAAAATTGTTTTACCATGACGATAATAACCAATCGAATCGTACAACTCACCTATTGTTTTATGTGTGAGCATCGCTTTTAAATAATCGATGAGTTGTGCAGGATATTTTGTGTGAACAAAAAATGAAGCACGCGTAAAACTAAAAATAATACTAATATCTGCAGGAATATAGATAACTGAATCTACAAAAATTCCTTTTTCATCATTCAACAATGGAATTACAATAGGCATTGACCAGTTTTTATAAAAAATTCTGCCGACAATAAACGCACCACGATTTCTATAAAAGACAGGTTTTAAAATTTCTAATCTGTCTAAAAAAAGATTTGATTTTTGGTGAATAATTGTTGGAGCCATTTCATCAAATATTAATTGAGCATCTCTGTCAATATCTTCGAAAGAAACTGTAAACTTAAAATATTGCAAAATTTGTTTGATGGCAACTAGAGAAAAATGTGAGCATTCAATTACATCGAAAATTTCATTGTCATATTTTGGCATTGGTTTATAATCGGCATAATCAAAGAATTCATAATCAGAATTAAAACTGATATCAACAAATACTTTCCTGGTTATAGAATTATAAAATGTTTCAGAATTCAAACGATGAGGTTTGTCTTTAGTAATTTTTGAAAATTCTTTCTTAATTGCTTTCCAGTAATTGATATCATAAAGACTTTCACCGAGCAGTTCTTCTGTATTAAGGAATACTTCTTTTACTGATTTTCCATACAACCTATATCTTTCTTGTTGGCGTTGAAATAAATCTTTAAACATTCTTTTTTCGAAATATTCTTTAGCACAAAGTGTAATATCATTGAATGACATCAATAAAAAATCATATTTATCTGCAATATTTGCAGCTATATTGTGAACTGTCTCTTGGTTTCCCATTTATTATATTATTTTTAAAGAAAATAAAAGTAATTATTCCTTTTTACAAATATAAATTAAAAATCATCAATTGATAAATTTAGAAGACATAAGAGCATACTGTCTACAAAAAAATGGAGTTACTGAAGGTTTTCCTTTCGATAATGAAACATTAGTATTTAAAGTCCTGCAAAAAATATTCTTATTAACTAATATTATAAATGTTGAATTATCAATAAATCTGAAATGCAATCCAGAATTTGCTAAAGAAGAGTTTGATAGTTCAAAATGGGAAACCGTCGATGTTCCAGGAAACATTCGTAATTTTGATTCTGCATCTCGAGGCGTATTATGGCTACGGAGAAGCTTTGATTTAATCGAAACTAATTTTCCCAATACACAAGCCTTGAACTTAGGAAGGGTATACGACCGTGATGAAGTATATATAAATGGAATCCTAATCGGTATTAATTGAAAAAGTCCAACTGATCTTGAGCAGAATGAGGTAGCCGGAGGAAGAGTAAGAATTTATTCTATCCCAACTTCGATTTTAAAACAGGGAGAGAATACACTCGCAATAAAGATAACTTCTAATTTTCGTTCTTATGCTGGAATTATTTCTGGAATCGTTGGAATTGTTTCTTTAGATCTATCGATCAATTCTCTCTTGCAAAACTCTCTCGATGACGTCATCTTTGAAGTTATCTATTTATTTATTGGAATTTTTTTTATTATTAGTTTTATTAAAATGAAAGAGTTAAAAGAATATTTGTACTTTAGTATTTTTTTAATTTCTTTTTCTTTATTTCAATTTACAAGGAATGAATTTCGTTTCGGAATCGGTAACTTCTATTTGACTTTCAAATTTATCGAGACTGCGATCTTACTTAATATCCCATTCCTATATATGCTCTTCTTCCAAGAATTTTTCAAACTCCCTAAAATTAAATACCAAAATTATTATTTCCTCTTCAATGCTGCTTTGACAGTTTTATTATTAATCATTCCTAATTATGTCTTCTGGGCAGATTTACTCAGTTTTTGGATTATAAATATTTTAATCATTCTTGGATATTCACTTTATATATCACTCGTTCGGGCGATCGAAAAGGATCGAGATGCAATTCTGTATTCAATTGCACTGGTATATTTCATTTATTGTATTTTTAAAGAAATTCTATTTCAAAGAGGATACATTCATTCCGATTCTTCGATGGAATATTCAGTTTTATTATATATTTCCATTGTTACAATTGCTCTAAGACTTAGATTCATCATGTTGAAAATGAAAATTCAGAAACGATTTGAACAATTAAAGGAAATTGATGCATTAAGAGAAAAAATATTTCTGTATATGGAAAGAATCTTAAGCGGAGTTATTGATGAATCGATAATGATTACGCGAGCTCTAAAACTAAATTTAACTCCACAAAATACCGTTGAAATTATATCGAAAGTCCAATTTAATTATGCTGAAATCCAATTGGCACTAGATGATATTTTAGAACTCTCTAGGCTAGAGGTGATGGCAGAGCCGGCATCTAAAGAAACCGTCGATTTCGTAGATTTTATTAGGGTTATACTATCGATGGCGAAAATTACGTATACGATTCGAGTCGATGAAAAGTATAGAATTTTTAATAGTTTAGATCTTATTAATTCCTTAATCATTCGTTTGATTGACTTTAGTGGATTCAAGGATATAAGTAATACAGATTTAATCGTAACTTCTGATTTAAAAAATCATCTTCATTTTCGATTTTTATTATATAGCAATGATAATCGTAAAACGCAAAAATTGTATAAACAATTGAATGAATATAAATTGGCAGGGAATATTCATACGATTCGCTGGGCGATCATTAAGGAAATCTTACGCTTACTAGACGGAAATTTCGAAATGAAACTAATCAATAAAAAGTATTTACGAATTGATTTTGAATTACAAGCGATTCCAATTGAAGAAGACAAAATTGAAGTTCCAAAAATTGACTTTAAATTATCTAAAATAAAAGAAAAATTTATAGAATTAAAAAGTAAAATCAAACTATCTAAGTAAAATCTAGCGACAGTAGTTGAGCTAGTTTCAATTTTATAAAAACAGGATTAGATTTGACGGACTAT
>JANNVS010000251.1:0-4200 GCA_031414515.1 Sphingobacteriales bacterium
TTTACCGGTACCAATCACTTTAGCAATCATTGGATCGTAATAGGTAGAAATTTCAGAACCACTTTCTATACCAGTATCGTATCGCAAACCGACTGCTTTTGATGGAATCCAATCAATAATTTTACCATTCACAGGCATATAATTATTCGCAGGATCTTCTGCATAAAAACGAACTTCTATAGCATGTCCAGTTTGCGAAATATCTTCCTGTTTAAATGGAATTGGGTTGCCAGCAGCTACTTCAATTTGCAGTCGAACTAAATCCAAACCAGTTACTTCTTCTGTAATAGGATGTTCTACCTGTAAACGTGTATTGACTTCTAAAAAATAAAAAGATTGATCTGGAGCGACAATAAACTCTACTGTTCCAGCATTATCGTATTGAATTGCTTTGCATGCAGCCACGGCAGCATCACCCATTTTTTTACGTGTTTCTTCTGTAATAAATGGCGATGGACTTTCTTCTACCACTTTCTGATAGCGTCGTTGAATGCTGCATTCACGTTCAAATAAATGTAAGGCGTTTCCATGTTTATCACCAAAAATTTGAAACTCTACGTGACGTGATGTGTCGAAATATTTTTCAATTAAAAGTGTATCATCACCAAAGCCATTTATTGCTTCTGATTTTGCTTCTGAAATAGCTTTATCTAATTCACTTTTTTGTCTAACGATACGCATACCTTTTCCGCCACCGCCTGCGCTTGCTTTTAGTAAAACCGGAAATCCAATTTCAATGGCTTTAGATTTTATTGTTGTTTCGCTTTGGTCATCACCTTGATAACCTGGAATGGTTGGAACATTGTGTGATTGCATAATTTTCTTTGCACCAATTTTTGAACCCATTACTTCAATCGCTTTTGGATGAGGTCCAACCCAAATTATATTTTCGTCTATACAACGTTGTGCGAATTCAACTTTCTCACTTAAAAAACCATAACCAGGATGAATGGCATTCGCACCGGTTTGTTTTGCTGCTTCAATAATTTTATCAATTACCAAATAAGATTCATTTGGTTGTTTACCACCGATACGAACTGCTTCATCTGCCTGTTTTACAAACAATGCATGTTCATCTGCATCTGAAAAAACAGCCACAGTAGCGATTCCCATTTCTTTACAGGTTTTAAAAATTCTAACTGCGATTTCACCGCGATTCGCTACAAGGAGTTTTGTTATTTTATTTTGAATCATACTTTTCTTATCTTAATTCTGAAATCCTAAATCTTAAATCAAATTACATTCTATAAACACCATAACTATTTGTTCCTTTTACTTCATTCATATAAGTAAGTGCTAAGACTAAACCAAATACATGTCGCGTATCTCTCGGGTCGATGATACCATCGTCCCATAATTGTCCGGTAGCAAAAAAAGCATTGCTTTGTTTTTCTATTTCTGCTTTCATAAATTCTTTCATTTGTTCAGCCTGTGATTCATCGAATTGTTGTCCGCTTTTGATTGCAGATTCTCTGCTTACCATTTGCATGACACCAGCTAATTGTTCAGAACCCATTACTGCAATCATGCTGTTAGGATATGAAAACAGGAAACGTGGATTGTAGGCACGACCGCACATAGCGTAGTTGCCTGCGCCGAAACTTGCACCCATTAACAACGTAAACATTGGTACTTCAGAATTGGAAACTGCGTTGATCATTTTTGCGCCATCTTTAATCATTCCATTTTGTTCGTACTCTTTGCCAACCATAAAACCTGTGATATTTTGCAAGAATAAAATAGGTGTGTGGTTCATATTACACAACTGAATAAAATGTGCGCCTTTGTTGGCTGAATCATTGAATAGAACACCATTGTTGCCAATTATTGCAATTGGATATCCATGCATTTTAGAAAAGCCACAAATTAATGTTGTACCATATTCTTTTTTGAATTCATGAAACTCAGAACCATCTACTAAACGTGCAATCACTTCGCGGCAATCGAATGGAACTTTAGTATCAACGGAAACAATTCCTAAGAGTTCGTCAATTGGATAATTTGGTTCTTGGTATAAAGTCGGCTGTCCGCTGACCGCTGACTGCGGACTTGTCAGGTTTGCCATTAACTCACGCGCAATTCGAATTCCATCTAATTCATCTTGTGCTAAATAATCAGATACACCAGAAATTTTGGAATGCATTTCTGCACCACCTAAAGTTTCGTCATCTACAATTTCATTCGTTGCCATTTTTACTAATGGTGGTCCGGCGAGAAATACTTTAGCTTTATTTTTTATCATAATCACATAATCACTCATGCCTGGAATGTAGGCGCCACCAGCTGTTGAGTTTCCAAATACAATAGAAATAGTTGGAATTCCTTTTTTAGAACGACGTGTAATTTCTTTAAAATTATTTCCACCTAAATTAAATACCTGTGCTTGGTCTGGAAGATTTGCACCAGCACTTTCTACTAAATTTATTGCAGGTAAATTATTTTCCACACCAATTTCGTTAATGCGTAATGCTTTTTTTAATGTTGCAATATCAATCGCACCACCTTTATTCGTTCCAACGTTTGCTGTAATTAAACACATTTTTCCAGAAACAAATCCGATACCTGAAACCATAGTTCCACCAGTTCCAAAACCACCTTTTACGCCAAGTCCAGCCAATGGTAATAACTCTAAAAATGGTGAATCTTGATCTAGTAATAATTCGATGCGTTCACGTGCTAAGAATTTCCCGTTTGCTTTTGCTTTTGCCAAATGTTTTTCTTCACCTTGAAAAAGTGATTGTTTCATGTGTTTATTCAACTCTTCAATTTTTGCCAACATTTTTTGATAGTTGTCTTTGTAGGCTGCTGAGTTGGTATTTATTTTAGATTTTATGATTGACATAATTTTTTCGTTATATGATTTAAAATTGAACAGATTACTTCGATACATGTTGTTTCGCTCAAAATGAAGAAATACCTCAAACAAGTTTACAAAAAACTTTCTATTTGACTAAACGTTTGGTAAAATATTTTATGTAAAATTTACGTTAATATTCCATAATATGTACTATTTCAGTTGTTTGTGAATTATTAACAAACGAACGTTTGGTAAATATTTGGTTTTTTGGAAATAATAATTTACTTTTGAGGTAGAAATTAATTATCAAACTTAAAATTAAATAAAATGACAGCAAGAGAAATCGTATTAGCATTGCCAAGCAGATTAAAAACAGAAGAATCAGCTGGACAAAGTGGAACTTTTCAATTTAATTTAGAAGGTGAAACTGGTGGAGAATTTACAGCAGTTGTAGCTGATGGTGTATGCACCGTTACTGAAGGTTTATCAGGCGAAGCTGATTGTGTAATTACAGCTTTAGCTACAGACTTTGAAGATGCAGAAGAAGGTCGTGTAAACAGACAAATGGCAGTAATGATGGGAAAAATTAAAATCAGTAATTTAGGCGCGATGCTTAAATTTATTGGCATGTTTAGCGATATCGAAGCAGCATAATCAATAAAAAATTTACGATTAACAATTATAAAAGACAGTTCTGCGGAGCTGTCTTTTTATTATATTGAGAAATAAATCTATTTTTGCACTACAAAATATAAACATGAAAAAAATAAACTTTTTAATGCTGATTTTCTTTATCAGTATTTGTAATCAAATATCAGCACAAAAAATTACTAAAGAATCATGTACAACATTAACTGTAAATGATAAATACATACAACAAGTTATTATATATGGTGATAAGGATTTTAATTATTTTACAGAATTTGAAAAAGGAAAAGGAAAAAATGGCGTTACTTCTATTGCAAAGTTTAGCAAGGATATGAAATTTATTAATCGCATATTGTTAAGTGACATAATAAATAAGAATAAAGATTTAGTATTTGATGAAATTACCATATTGAATGGAAATTTTGTTATTGTATTTATAGAATCAATTAATAAAGATGATCTTAAGGTTTCACTTGTGATTGTTAATGAAGACCTGAAGATCGTAAAACCATTGACTGAGGTTTTTACAACAAATAATGAATATTCTAGATATAATTCAATATATCAATCCACAGACTCAACCAATCTATTATTTGTTTTTGGAAGATCTGAAAGTAATACATATTCAAATTTAGACATTAGAAAGAAAATTATTGTATTAGATAAATCTGGTAATATTAGTTTTGATAAAATAGTCTTATTTAAAGATTTTAAAGAATTTGAGAATAAAGTGGTTGATGTACTTTTTGATAATA
>JANNVS010000252.1:0-5166 GCA_031414515.1 Sphingobacteriales bacterium
ATACGAAAACCAGGTGCTGCGTTTACTTCCAGAACAGCGCCGCCAGTTTCTGTAGTTGGTAGAGAAATATCTGTCGTCATTAAATCTATACCGCAAATATCCAAGCCAACAATTTTTGAAATACGTTCTGCCATCAACACATTATAAGGATGCACGATATCTGTTACATCAGTAGCCGTGCCGCCTGTACTTAAATTCGCGGTATCTTTTAAATTTAATTTTTCACCTTTAGGCAATACATCAGATAATTTTAATTTTTTATTTTCCAGAATTTCTTCCGTCATTTTATCTATGTGAATTTGCGTCAGCACTTTTTCGTGTCCATAACCACGACGCGGATCTTTGTTAACCTCATCTACCAATTGCTGAATGGTAGAAACGCCATCGCCAATGACATGTGCTGGTGAACGTTTTGCTGCTGCTACTAATTTGTAATTGATAACTAACAAACGATAATCATCGCCAACAATATATTTTTCTACAATCACCGAACGTGAAATTTCTTTGGCTGCTTTAAATGCGAAAACGGCTTCTTCCCAGTTTTGTATATTTATAGTGATACCACGACCATGATTTCCGTTGATTGGTTTTATTACCAAAGGATATTTTAAATCATCAATCGCATCTTTTAAACCTTCTTCAGATTTTACGACTTCGCCTTTCGGAATCGGAATTTCGGCTTTGTCGAGCATGTATTTGGTATCTTCTTTGTCACAAGCAATTTCTACACCAATAGAGCTCGTTTGACTGGTTACAGTTGCCTGTATTCTTTTTTGATTGGCACCATATCCAATCTGACACAATGAATATTTATTTAAGCGAAACCATGGCATGCCACGTGAAAATGCTTCTTCCACTATAGAACCTGTACTTGGTCCGAGTCTTTCTTCTTCGCGCATTTCACGCATTTCTTTTATGTCTCTTTCTAAATTGTAATCTTCGTTATTAGTCAATGCTTCAGCAATACGTACAGCAGCTTTTGCTGCATAAATTCCTACCTTTTCTTCCATATAATCAAATACCACAAAATAAACGCCTTCTTCGCCATAAGTACGTGTTCTGCCAAAACCAACATCCATACCTGCTAGTGTTTGTATTTCTAATGCAATATGTTCAATGACGTGACCCATCCAGGTGCCTTCTTCTACACGTTGAAAAAAGCCACCTTCGCAACCAACAGAGCAACGATGAGAAAGCATCGTTGGAAACATCGTTTTTAATCTGTCTAAAAAACCATCAATGGTATTGGTTGGTTTTTGTTCATACTCTTGTAAGTCGAGAGTCATTACAATTAACTTATGTCTTCTGATAGACCAATAGTTAGGTCCGCGCATGGCTCTTATTTCTCTAATCTTCATATAAAGGTTGGTTGTTTTATTTCAAAAATACTTTAGTAAAGTAGTAATTTTTTCTAAAATAAGAAAAGTTCTACTGATTTTTTGAAACTAATCTAAAATTTATTCAATAAAATAATTTTACTAAGTTTATAGCGTCAATAAAAATAATAAAATGAAAAGATCAGAATTAAATCCAATGCCAAAATACTTTGATCGATATATCAACTTAACTGATGATGTAGAAGTAGTAGATGCCTTACAAATAAGTTTAGAAGAACTGAAGAATGCACCAATAGATAAATGGAAAGCATTAGGTGATAAAGTATATGCGCCAGGAAAATGGACAGTAAAAGAGTTACTGCAGCATATGATTGATGCCGATAGAATATTTATGTATCGTGCATTGGCTTTTGCAAGAATTGACCGACAAAAATTATTGGGATTTGATGAAGAATTGTATGCAAAGAATTCAAATGCAAACCAACGTACTATAGATGATTTATTTGATGAATTAGTAATAGTTCGGAAATCATTTATCAGTTTATTTAAATCTTTCACAAATGATATGTTGCAAACTATTGGTAGCAGTTACAATAGTGAATACTCAGTTATTTCTATTGGTTTTTCAATGGCAGGACATCAACGATGGCATTTAAAAATACTAGAAGAGCGATATTTTCCTTTGATTGATTAATTTATTGTTTATGAATAAGTTTCCACATCATGTTGCAAACATTTCTGTTATTTAGTAGTCATTTTATAATAAATAAGAATAAATTGCAGCAGATTTTATCACTGAAAATAATATATGAGAGGAATATTGATACCTATTGGTGGAAATGAAGATAAAGGTGTAGCACAAAATGAAAAATATACGCTGGAATTTATTAGCAAAGGAATTTTAGCGAATGTGGTGAAAGAAAGTGGAGGCTCAAATGCAAAAATTGTGGTAATAACTACTGCATCGAGCATACCACAAGAAGTTGGTGAAAATTATAAAGAAGCATTTTCAAAATTAGCGTGTAAATTCGTTACTATTTTAGATATTCGCGACCGCGAAAAATCAGAAGATCCTGAAATTTTAAAATTAATTCATGAAGCAGATTGTGTGTTGTTTTCTGGTGGCGACCAATCCAAGATAGTAGATTTTATTGGCAACACAAGCTTACATAAATTATTAATAGATAAATTAGAAACTACACATTTTGTATTAGCAGGCACTAGCGCTGGAGCAATGTGTATGAGCAAGCAAATGATTAAAGGCGGTCATAGTTCTGACGCTTTATTTAAAGGCGGTGTATTGATGCGAGATGGTATGGGTTTTTTAGATGATGTAATTGTCGATTCACATTTTATACAACGCGGAAGATTTGGAAGATTAACAGAAGCAGTGGCTACATTTCCAAATTTATTAGGCATTGGTTTGGCAGAAGATACAGCGTTGATTATTCGAAATGGAAACGATTGTGAAGTAGTTGGTTCAGGAATGGTTATTATTTTTGATCCGAGCGATTTGATGCATAATAATGTTGCAGTGTTAAAAGCAGGTTTGCCTGTTTCTATTACGAATCTGAAAGTAAATATTTTAGCAGATGGCGATAAATATTTTTTAGATGAAAGAAGAGTTGCCGTGATGACGATGGAAGAATATGATAGGGTTGATAGATAGTTTTTAAATCTAAATGAAACTAATTTTCAAATTATTACTTATCATAGGCTTTACGATAGGATTTTTTCTTGTTGTAAATAGCATACTTGATTTAATAAAATTTATTATTAAAATTTGGTTTTAGTAAAATTCACATAGTTTTAGGATTTTATTTTAGATAAAGAGACTTATCTGCCATGTCTTCCGCCACCTTTAGGATTGCTGCGTGCAGCACCACGCGATGAACTTCTTTGAAAACCACTTTTGCCTGGAAATTCTTTCGTGCTTTTGTCAAAACTTCCTTTTAAATTAGTGCCACCTTTTCCAAATTTCTTTCTTTTATTTTCGGGTTCTTTTTCTTCTGAAATAGTTACAATAATAGTTCTGCCCATAATTTCCTTGCCATTCAATGCATCAATTGCAAGTTGCGCTTCGTGATGATTTGGCATTACGACAAAACCAAAACCTTTGTTTTGTCGTGTAATTTTATCCATAACAATTTTTACAGATTCTACTTCACCGTGTTCTTCAAATAAAGCTTTTAGTTGGTCACTTTTTATTTTAAAAGGAAGACTGCCTACAAAAATATCCATTGTTTCTATTTGAACAAAGGTACCGATATTTTTTCAAATCCTGAAACAAGTCCAAGATGACTTTCTGTTAGTACAACACTTTACATCTAATTTCAAAACATAAAAAAATCCTGAACAAAGGTTCAGGATTAACATAACATCATTAACTTCCAGAATTAAACCAAAACGATTAGGCTTTGATTGAACGTAGGATTTTTTTGAACTCATCGTACGATTTTAACGCACTTAAATTTGGATCATTTTGTGCTTGATCTATGTTCTTGAAACCTGCTTTTACTGCTTCGTTCAATGATTTCAATGCCTGATACATTTCGTTAGTTTGTGTAAGTGCACAAGCGTGATTGTACATGATGGTTGAGTAAACTGTAGCGTAATTTGCTTTCTCTTTATCAGAAAGTGATTTGTAGCTATTCAACCAAGCATCAATTGTTTTGTTTGCGCTGTTGAATTTTTTCTCTGTAATGTACTTTGCAGACATTTCCTGCATTTGTTGTGAGTATGTTTCAAATTGAGAAACATTTACGGTTGGTTTTGCGATAGCTACAGAGCAAGCGATGCCCATTGCTATCAAAAGTGATAACTTTTTCATTGTTTAATTAATTTAAGTGTTAAAGATTATTTAAGTGATACGAGTAAATTCTATTTTTATTTATTTGTCTTAAAGACAGACAACTTATTACAAAGTTGCCTGCCGTTAACATATTTTAATATTAGTCGATAGCAATTAATTCACCGTTTACCATTTTGAAGATATAATGTTCGCGGGTCATTCTTTCATCAAAGATACTTTCAATAGAATCTTCGAAGTTTATTTGTTCCTCTTCTAATTTTTCTCTTGCTTCATCCAATTTTTGTTGTGCTTTATCTAATGCAGCATTTACATCTTCATTGTCAGAGTCAATATTGATGGATATCTTGGATGATTTTTTACCATTTCCATCTGTTTTTATTTCAATTTTATGATTGGTATTTGGTGACAATGGTGGCAATGGAGGCAATGGCGGCATTGGTGGAACATTACCTTTTACATTGTCCCAATTTATTGCCAATTTACCTTCGTCCATATATTTTTCAGTACGTTCGTCCCAGCGAATAATTTTTCCTTCAGGTACAAATACTTTAATTTTAAGTTTTTGATTTCTGAATTTTACTTTATTATTTGCAAATTCTATGTAAGGATTGATAATCAACTTATTATTATTTTGAGAAATTGTATGAGTAAAAGCTGTAGCATTTTGAATCGCTTCTTTTTCTGTACTTCCATTTGAAGAAAATTCTTTTACTACAGTAAATGAATCCGTCATACTTGGATATATTTCAATCTCAATAGGAAAGAATTTATCATCATGGTCACTAATAAAATTTACTAAATCACCAATTCCATTTATATTGACATTGTCATAATCTTCATCTCTAATTGTCGGATTCATAGATAATTGAAGCGTATCTGATTTGTATGCATAATTTAAAGGAAAAGTTTGATTGATCTTTTTCTTTTCACTTACCAGTTTTTTTGCTTTATATCCACTAATATTTACTAATAATAATCCGAATAGAAATAATCCAGCTAAAGGAAATGCTACTTTTT
>JANNVS010000253.1:0-7059 GCA_031414515.1 Sphingobacteriales bacterium
GTGTGTTTGAGGAAGTAATGATGAGTGAATATTCGAAAGGAGTATATGTCATTAAATTAAATGTAGATGAAGAAGTATACTACCACAAAGTAGTAAAGAACTAAGTCACTAATAAATAAAATCAAGTTTAACTAAAAAAAAACCTCGACAAAATAGTCGAGGTTTTTTTAGTTTATAAGTTTTTAGTAAGAATAAATTTTGAATTATATTCTGTGAAAATATTTTGCAAATTGCATCATAGCACCAATATTTGTTACACGTATCTGGCCACCCATAAATGCCATCGTCGGATCCATTCTTCCTAATTCTATATCTTCATAAATTTTTGCATCAGTTGTGATAATACATTCAGGTGTTCCAAGGAAACCTTCCTCAATTTTTGCAACGCCATTATTAACTGTTAACGTATATTGGCCGCCATTTTCACCAGAAATGTCAAATTGAAAAACAGTAGAATATTCAGATACTTTTTCTTTTTTAATTCTTAAAGGAATAGAAAGAATAATTTCTTTTGCTGTTTGTGGATTTCCCCAGATTTTCTCTTCAGTTTTATTTAAAGTAATATCTGATTTTGATTCTTGAGGTTCAGTATAAATCTTTTTATATCGGATATCATCAATAATAATTTTAGCTAATATCTCTCGCATAATTTGTGTGGTACCGCCGACAATTGTACCAACCCTAGCATCTCTGTAAGCGCGTGCAATTGGGAAGTCTTCCATATAGCCATAACCACCAAACATTTGCAAACATTTATCAACGATTTTATTTCCCAATTCTGTCATATATAATTTTACCATCGAAGATTCTTTCACAGGAATTTCGCCACTTTGTACTAGCCAACAAGCATAATAGGTCATTTGTTTTCCAGCTTCTAATTCAGTGTAAAGTTGTACCATCTCATGACGTAAAACCTGGAATTTTTTTATTTGTCTGCCAAATGCTTCTCGTTCATTCATGTATTTAAGTGTTTCTTCCAAACATTGTTCACCGCCTCCAACGCCTAAAATACCTGCTACTAATCGTTCTATCTGAAAACTTTCCATGATGTAAAAAAATCCCATTCCTTCTTTGCCAACTATATTTGAAACAGGTACTTTTACATTGTCAAATGCCATTTCTCCAGTATCTGATGAATGCCATCCGATTTTTTTTAATTGCGAGGAACTGAATCCAGGCGTTCCTCTTTCTATAACGATTAAACTAATGCCATTAATCCCAGCATTAGAATCTGTCTTACAGGCAACCACCACAAAATCACAAAAATGCCCATTTGTTATAAATGTTTTAGAACCATTAATTATATAAAAATCACCTTCTTTTTTTGCTGTTGTGCGCATAGATTGTACATCAGATCCACCAAATGGCTCTGTAATAGCTATAGCACCTACTTTTTTCCCTTCGATAGAAGGCCTAAGAAATCGTTCTTTTAATTCGTGGCTTCCAGCTTCAGCAATATGATTAGTTGCCATATATTGATGTACACTTACTGCAGCACAGACACCAGCAAAGCCGCATTTAGCCAGTTCTTCCAGATAGGCAACTGTATAAAAAATATCTGTCTTGCTGCCTCCATAAGCTTCGTCATGATTGATACCTAAGAATCCTTGGTCGCCCAATTTTAAAAATAAATCTCTTGATATTTTTTCCTCTTTTTCCCATTGGTTACCATATGGATTAATTTCTTTCTGCACAAACTGTTTGACACTTTGTCGGAATAACTCGTGTTCTTCTGTAAAATATTGAGATTTCATATATTGGTTTGTGTTTTAGAATAACAAAAATATAAATATAACGAAATATAAAAGATATTTACAATGAACAACTATTTCTTTATTTATGTTATGTTGTTATTCTTTTCTTGTTTAATAAAATTAGTAATATATTTAAACAATATTTTTTTATGCCTAAACGATTACCAGCATTTCACAGATATAGTATTAAAGATTTAGAAAGGCTAAGTAATATAAAGGCTCATACTTTGCGTATTTGGGAACAACGATATGGCATGTTGACTCCACAACGAACAGACACGAATATCAGATTTTATACAGATACTGAATTGCGTTATATTTTAAATGTATCATTACTTAATCAGAATGGCTATAAAATTTCTAAAATTTCTTTACTTACCACTGAAGAAATTGAGCGAGAAGTAAAAAGAATAACTAATTCTAAATCAGATCACGAAAGTCAAATTAATGCATTGGTAATTGCAATGATAGATTTAAATGAAGTCAGTTTTAATAAAATATTCAATGACTCCATAATGCGATTAGGATTTGAAGAGACTGTTATCCAAATTATTTTTCCATACTTAGAAAAAATTGGAAACTTATGGATAACTGGCAGTATTCGCCCATTGCATGAACATTTTATAAGTAATTTAATCAGGCAAAAATTTATTGTAAATATCGAAGCTCATCCCAAACAGATTAAACCAAATGCGAAAATATTTTTATTATTTACACCAGAAAACGAGATTCATGAATTAGCATTATTGTTTAAGTATTATTTACTAAAATCAAGAAACCATGATGTTATTTATATTGGTTTGAATATTCCTATTTACGATTTAGTCTCAGTTTTTAATCATCAACAACCAGATTTTTTAGTAAGTTGTTTTACCGTGAATCCAAAGGGTGATGTATTGAAAAATTACCTAAATGTGCTTTCAAAGAACTTTAAAAAATCAAAAATTATTATATCTGGTTTCCAAATCCGTAACTACAAGGGTAGTTTGCCAGCAAACGTAGAACGTGTATTGGATATCAAGGCATTTATCCAAATTATTTCTGAAATTTAGAATTATTTAACATTGAGATTGAAATATATTGTTTAACTTTGATTTAATAAAATTAAACAAAATGGCTTTCATCAATTTCCAAACAGAAGTAAAAACTGCAACAGTAGTATTAAAACCACATGCAATGCGTTTAACAAGAGATGTACATGATGCGGAAGATTTAATACAAGAGACGATAGTTAGGGCATTAACGAATGAGGATAAATTTCAGGAAGGTACTAACATTAAAGCATGGTTATTTACTATAATGAAAAATATTTTCATTAATGACTACCGCAAGAAATCAAAAAGAAACACTGTAATAGATACAACTGATAATTTATATTATTTGAATGCATCAACAAACATTAACAATGCAGGTGAACGAGCATTTGTAATGAATGATATTAGAAATGCATTAATGAAAATTTCTAACGAATTAAGGGTGCCTTTTTTAATGCATTTTAAAGGATATAAATATCATGAAATTTCTGAGCAATTAAACTTGCCGTTAGGCACTGTAAAAAGCAGAATTTTCTTTGCAAGAAAAGAATTGAAAAACATGCTTTCAGCAGATTATAATTAATAATTTTTTGCAGTATTTTTTTTCATTAAAATTATTTTTTTCAAAATAAATAGTACATATTTGTGCTATACCTATGAAAAAGATTTTACTACCTATAATATTTATCGGTTTCTCTTATTCGGCTTTTGCACAAATATCAAAAGAAAGACTTTCTTATGCTTTGGAAATATTATATAGGAAAACTGCATTTTTAAACCAAAAGTCTTTTCAACAGGAAACTTTCGCAGAGCTATCTTATTTAAAAAGAGCATATAAATTAGATTCGTTTAATTTAAATTCAAAAGAGTATATCAGTAGCCTTAATGATTTTTATTACAAAAATTTCTTTCCGTATAGTAAATTTTTAAATGAAAACGCTATTGTCACTGAAGATTGCATAGTTGAAACGAATATAGCCTTTATCAAAAAACTACTTTTCTATACTTTATATCCGAATCATATAAAATTACCTAAAAATATTGTAGAGCTTATAGAAGAACATTCCAAAATTGATGAATTTTTTGGACCTTATTATGCTCTTACAAATATTTATTTTCTTAAAAATTTTAATTACAACAACTTGTCAGCTTCTCAAAAATCAAAACTTTCTGTTATAGAGAAGACTTTTTCTGACTCATTATATATTAAATATGTGAAAGATGTGACTGTTTGGAATTTTAATAAATTTCTGTCTCTAAAAGTATTGAAAATGAACAACTATGAACCAGTTGCAAGTATAGATATATCTCCACTTGCAGACTTTATTATAAACGACATAAAACAACCATTAAAACTAGGCGAAGAAGACTTAGGGAACACAGCACTATTAAACAGAGTAGGTTATAACAAAGCACTAGAATTTGAAGCTAATGCACTATTGTGGATATTTATTTTAGAACTAAATAAAAATTAATAAAAATTTGCTATATATTGTGGCGAATTATAAAAAAATGTTAATTTAGTTATTCAAATTGCTGAATTTAACATTTTGTAAACTGGAAATAAATTTAAAATTTTATATGATTAGTAAACCACGTAATATTTAACCTATGAAAAAACGATTTCTAACAACAAAACCCAATTGGAAAAATTATTGCAGCATATTGTTGCTTCTTTTCATTTTAGGGTTTCAAACAAAATTAAAAGCGCAGCAATTCAGAACAATTACTGTAACATGGCTTACTGGTTCTGATGATGATTGTAGTGATCAAGGATTATTGGGTTGCGGTTCTTTTACAGGTCTTCCTGATCCAAGATGGTTACTAGCTGGTATATTAAACACAGAAACCAATTATCCATCGGATATTTTCAACAAAGCAGATAATGCTTTTGCTGGACTTAAACTTTGGAATAATGAGGTTCTAAGTACTTTTAGTTGTACTGCCACAAGTGTTAACATTCAAGCTTCAAGTTGGGAAGAAGATAATATATTAGGTTGCGGTGAAGACTTTAATTATAATAATGGTTGTGTAGATAATGACGAAGACTATAGCGGAATTGAAACATTTAATATTCCTATTGTAAATGGGTTGAGCCTGTGGCAATTTCCCATGTCTAATGGTTATACAATAGGTGGTATCATAAATGTCGTAGTTGGTGGCGGACCACCTGCTCCAACTGTATTTGATGCTACAGTTACTATTTGTTACAATACTACAGCTACATTACAAGTTACGTCTCCATTATCAGTTCCTGGAAATATATTTACTTGGTTCTCAAATGCTGGGTTAACGAATCCTGTAGCATATGGACCAACCTTTACTACTCCACAACTTACTGCTAACACAAGTTACTGGGTTGCAGAAGTAGATAGAGTTTGCGGAGCTGCAGGAGCAGCTAGAAGAGTCGACATTACAGTAGTTCCAGAAGTAGAAGTGCCTTTTGCTGACTTACCTTACTATATAGTATGTTATGATGAATCAGCAGATTTGTTTGCTTCAAACTCAAACGGTGACCCAATTCATTGGTATGTAGATCCTGCAGGATTGATTGAATATGGATCTCCTTTGGATGGTTCTTTCACTACTCCTGAGCTTACTGAAATGAATATTTTCTATTTTAGAGCGGAAGATGCAAATTCTGGTTGCTTAAGCGAGGTAAATCTTGTTCAAGTATTTGTTCAGCCTAGATTCGATGCACCTCGTGTTGAAGATATTCAGGCTTGTGATACAGATGAAGAAATTACATTAACCGCACATATTAGTTACCCAAGAGATTTAGCTGTAGATGCTTATGATCAAGGTACTTTCTTAGGTGCAATTGTTAGATTTATAGATAATACAAATGGATTATTAATATTAGGAGATGTATTTACTCCATTAGATCCTGCAAACGGTATTTGGGAAGGAAATGCTTCTTTAACAGTTTTATTATCTGACATCGCAACAGGTGCTGGTGTTTATGATATTGGCGCTAGAGTGAGATATGCATGGCAAGATCAATTTACAGGTCAATTTAATGAATGCTCATCTGATTATGCTACAGCTTCATTAACTGTAAATGAAGCTCCCGAAGCCCCAATTGTAGATAGAATTGGTGAAATATGTGATGGTGAAACGATAACATTAAATGTTACAAATCCAATCGGTCAGGTAGAATGGTATGCAGATCCTGCTTTAACAATTCTGTTATATATAGGTAATCCATACACGACTCAATCATTAAGTGCAAATACTACGATTTATGTAGTAAATAATGACGGAACTTGTTCTAGTGCTGCAACTGCTGTAGATATTACAGTGAATGCTTTACCAGAAACTCCACAGCCAAGTGAAGGATTCTATGTAACTTGTTTTGATGATTTCACTTTATTATTTGCATCTAATGATGATGGTGATGATATTCACTGGTATGCAGATAAAGACGGTGAAATAGATATTACAGGTTTTTATAATTCAGGTGATGCAAATGGTGAGTTTACTACACCTGAATTAGCTTCTTGGACTATTTTCTACTTCGATGCAGTTGACCCTATTACAGGATGTCATAGTGAAATGAACTTCGTAGAGGTATACACAACACCTAAATTTGAGCACCCAAGAGTGGAAGATGTAGCGATTTGTGCTTCTGAAACTGAAATTACTCTAACAGCACATGTTTCTTATCCTAGAGATTTGGTTGTGGATGGATATGACAACTTTACTTTCTTCTTTGCAACGGTTCGTTTCTTAGATAATACCGGAACTGTAGACGGTCCTTTATCTACTTTAGGTGAGGTTTTAGTTCCTTTAGATCCATTTGGTGGAGTATTTGAAGGAAGTGCAAGTATTACAATTCCAATAACTGGAGTTGGTCCATTTGGAGAAGCTTATGATTATTCAGTTCCTGGTACATATGATATTGGTTCAAGAACAATCAGTACTTGGTATAACTTCTTCTTAGATGATTTCTTTGATTGCAGTTCTGATTATGGTACATCAGCTTTAGTTGTAAATGAAGTTCCTGAAGCACCAGTAGTTGAAACAGATACAATATGTGAAGGTCAGTCAACTACATTAGTTGCTACAGGTGAAGATGGTGCTACTTTTACATGGTATGATACAGAAGAATTAACTCATGCTATACAAGTTGGTGCTGAATATTTTACTGGAGTATTAAATGCTTCAACTTCATATTGGGTAACACAAACAAATGATGATGGTTGCGAAAGCGAAGCTACATTGGTTGAGGTAGAAGTTACACCACAACCAACAACACCAACTATTAACAG
>JANNVS010000254.1:0-3441 GCA_031414515.1 Sphingobacteriales bacterium
TACCAGAAATGGATTATTCAATATCTTCTCGTTTGCTTGTAAAGTGTTTTTACTAACGAGCATCAAACAAAATGCAAATGCAATATTTGGCAATTTTAATTTTTGATTCATTTATATAATTTTATTAATTCATCTGAGACAATTTCACCCCAACACCAATAACCTTTTGGTTTAAAATGGTAATCTAATTTATAATAATATTTACGAATGTTATTATCTCTCGCAATTAAATTATAAATTTTATATTGAGTGTCAATAAATTTGATATCATTCATTTGTTTGTTGTATTCTAAAATATATTTCATATTTCCTTTCCAAACAATTTTACTTTGAGTCTCTCTATAAATTTGATAGATTTCAGAAGGACCTGGAGTTAAAACTGTAATAAATTCAATGTTGTTTTTTAAACAAAACAGATTGTAATCATTTAACGTATTTTGTATAGTATTCAAAGCATATTGATAATCTTTATAATTTGTATTGAATGGATTGATATTGTTTCCATTTAAAATATTTCTAACAATGAATGACCATGAATATATAAATTCCCACCAATAAGATTTCCTAGACCCTTTTAAAAACCTTTCATAACCACCTCTAAATATTATATCATCAATATCTGAATAATGTAAATTATAAATAATTATTTTTGGTTTTAGAATTTTATTTAACGTATCTAATAATAGTGATGAGTAGATGATGTCACTACCAGAAACACCACAATTTATGATATTGTAGTTTAAGTTCTTTCTCAGCAGATTTTGTTGAATGCTTTTTAATCCTGTCGAATCATCTGGAGCACCTACACCTTCAGTATATGAATCGCCTAACACAACTATATTATCCTTATTTATATAATTTGAGAATATTTTTTCTCTAAAACCTAACTCATTATATGTATGCTTATAATTAAATTCCAACTTTCCTGAATAGCTTATACTGTTTGGTTTATTAATCTTTAATTTATTTATTAATGAATTATTTTGACCATAAGACCTAGAAAAATATGGAGTGAATATAGTATTTGAATTAGCTTCTGTGTAACTTAGATTTTTATTTGAAAACCTTATATACAATTCAAAACAGAAAAGAATAAGTACTATTATAAAAGTGTTTACTTTAATAATATTTTTGTTAATTAATGAAATAGCGTATAATGCAAATATGTATATGGTAAGAGTTACATGAAATCCACCCATGCCTACTTTATAAAATAAAATTATTTCTATACTAACTATTAGTAATAATAATATAAAAATTATTTTTTTAGTTCTTGATACTTCTTTTTCTACAATAGATATTGTTTCCTCAATAGTTTTATTATTGTTCGCATTTGTGAATTGTTTCTTATTTTTTTTCATTAGAACAAATATGTTTAATAACCGTAGTCAACTTTATAATATGCACAATTTCCGTTTGAATTATTCAAATATACATAATATTGTATTTCTTAACCAAAGTCAATGATATTGTAATATGGGGAAATTACTTTTGATGTGAAGTAATTAAACAAAAAAAATGAAAGCTATAGTATATAAACAATATGGTGTGCCAGAGGTTCTCCAACTCAAAGAAATAGAAAAACCGATTCCAGCGAATAATGAAATTCTAGTAAGAATTAGAGCCACGGCAGTTAATTCTGGAGATGTTCGACTGCGAAAAGCAGACCCATTTGCAGTCAGGTTTTTATTTGGTATGCTAAAACCAAAAATCAATATTCTTGGAAGTGTATTTTCAGGTGAAGTCGAAAGTGTTGGAAATACCGTTCAGCATTTCAAAGTTGGAGACCAAGTTTTTGGACATACGGATATGAGTTTTGGAACTTATGCAGAATATAAATGTCTGCCTGAAAGTGGATCATTAGCAATAAAACCTGTTAATCTTACCCATACAGAAGCAGCCGTAATTCCTTTTGGTGGCACAACGGCATTACATTTTCTGAAAAAGGCAAACATTAAAAGCGGTCAAAAAGTGTTGATAGTTGGAGCATCTGGTGCAGTTGGTTCTGCAGCCGTTCAACTGGCAAAATATTTTGGAGCAACTGTTACAGGTGTTTGCAGTACCACCAATATTGATTTAGTAAAATCTATAGGAGCAGACAAAGTGATTGATTATACAATGGAAGACTTTAACAACAACGGTGAAACCTACGATGTTATTTTTGATGCTGTTAATACTATTTCGATTTCAAAAAGTATAAATTCATTACAAGAAAAAGGAATATTAATTTTAAGTGCTGCAGGTATGGCAGAGATGATAATTACTTTGTGGTTTACAATGATAAAAAGTAGAAAGGTATTGACAGGTATGATTAGCCATAAAGCAACAGATATTATTTTTCTAAAAGAACTTATAGAAGCAGGAAAGTTGAAACCAGTTATTGATAGAACATATTCGTTAGTACAAATGGCAGAAGCGCACGCTTATGTAGAGAAAGGGCATAAAAAAGGAAATGTAGCAATAGAATTATAAATAGTACAACAGAAATTATTGCAAATGAAGTTATTTATAGACAATCAAAATAAATTAAAAAACATATGGTGGGTTGTGATATTCTTTATAATCCTTTCTTTAGTTGTAATTCCATTAATTATTTTAGCGGATCGATATTCATTCGAATTAACTATGGAATATCAGGTCTTATTGATTTTGTTTGTTTCATTGATTTGTCAAATACTACGTCGTAAACCAATTAGTGATTTAGTTGGCTGTATAAACCTTACTTGGCTGTATGAATTTCTTATCGGTAATATAATTGGAACTGCTTTAATGATTTTACCAGTTATATTGCTAACTATTTTTGGATTTATACATTGGCAAGTAAATGTATTTTCTTATTCAGTAATTGCTAAAGGGATTTGTATATTCTTATTGGTTGCCATTGCAGAAGAGTTGTTATTTAGAGGATTTATGTTTCAGCGACTTATTGATTCATTTGGGAAATGGCCTGCTCAATTAATGGTAGCCGGACTTTTTTTATTAACTCCTCTCGATAATCCAAATATGACAGGAACAATAAAAACGCTAGCTTCGATAAATATTTTTATTGCATCTATACTGTTTGGTATTGCCTACATAAAAACTAAAAGTTTAGCCATGCCTATAGGATTGCATTTCATGGCAAATTTTATGCAAGGAACCGTACTTGGCTTTGGTGTAAGTGGAGAAAAAGAAGGAAGTTTATTAAATCCTGTTTTTAATAATGCACCTTTATGGCTTAGTGGCGGTGATTTCAGAATAGAAGCAAGTATCTTAGGGTTAGGTTTTGTAATTCTCATTACCACCTCTATTTATTTTTGGTATCCATCAAAAAATAAAATATTAAATTAATTGCAGTTTAAATAATTAAAGGTAAATTCTATAAAACAGAATCCGTATTATTTTAAGGTAATTCTTTTTCTGATTCTACTCAACGATTCTGGTTTTACACCAACATAGCTT
>JANNVS010000255.1:0-3899 GCA_031414515.1 Sphingobacteriales bacterium
TCAATAGTCAGTTCGTTTAATGCAAAATCATCTGTAGTTAGTAAAGTGGTGTCGGTAATTTCTTTTTTATCATTTGTATCCAACTTGCTATTGGCAGAAGTTGTTACAATGGATGTGATTGCTAAACCAGCAAGAGAGCTGCTTTTTAGAAAATTTCTTCTGTTCATAAATTGCTGTTAATCGATACTTCTAATGTAAGGAATGTTTTACAGAAATTAATTAAATTGGAATAAATAAAAGTATTAAAAACGATTGGAAAGAATATAAACAGCAGTGTTTAGTAATTCAAGTTTATTAAGATTATATTTCTCAATATCATAATCTCTTACAAAATGATTGCGTTCTAATAACTGTATGGATTTTTTATTTTCTTTTACTGGCAATGCTTCTATCGTTTTTAATTTCATAACAGAGAAACCGTATTCAATTACTTTCTGCATTGCTTCGTGCATAATACCTTTGCCATAATAATCCGGATGCATTTCATAACCAATTTCTGCGCTATCTTTTTCAGGAACAATATTCCAATAACAAATACTTCCAAGCATTTCAGAATTATCTTTAAATTGCAAAGTCCATTCTATGCTTTCATTTTGTTGTGTAAAAGCAGCAAGTTTAAGAATTCTCTTTTCTGCTTCTTCAATTGTCATCTGCGAGTTGCGTTCCAAATATTGATTTACGCGTGCATCACTTCTTATACAACTTAATGCTTCTGCATCATGCAAAGTAGCAGCTCGTAAAATTAATCGTTCAGTATATAAAACAGGAAAAGGAATGAAGTTAAGTGATATCATATCATATTGAAAAGATTATTCACGCATATATTCTAAACTTACACCAAAGTCATCAACGATATCTTTAAGTGCAACGGTATAGTTGTATTTCTTATCCGTTTTAGTATCGGTAAACTCAGCTTTCCAAACAGGATATTCAAATTCATCTTCAACCGCTGCATCAAAGCGTATATTGTAATATTCTGTCAACGTATTTTTCAACTTTGTTACTTGAATAGAATCCGTTAAGTAAATGTCTGCAATAATAATATCTAACTGATTATCTTCATTGAAGAAGTATTCTATATTGCTGTATTCTGAAAAAGGCGTAGCATCTTTCGGATATGTAAATTCATAAAACAAATGGTCTGAGGTAGTTTCGTATAGTTTTGATTTTTCTGTTCTTTTTATAACATCTGGTGTTTCATTAAAATTGATTCCTCTAAAAACAGCCTCTTCATTTCCTGTAAATAAATTTGTAAAAAACGGCGACGCATCTTTCAGCGAATCCTTATGTTTGTCATTCTTACAAGAAGAAATGATCCAGCAAAAAAATAAAATAAAAACTATCGACTGTGGACTGTGGACTATGGACTTCATCATAATTCTTTATACATTTTTTCTAAGAATTTTTTTATGTTTTTTAAGCGAGATACAATTTCAGCATTATTATCGGTATTTTTCTCGCCACCTTCTTTCAGTTTATTTCTGGCTCCATCTAAAGTATAACCTTTTTCTTTTACCAAGTGATAAACAAGTCTGAAATTCTCTATATCTTTTTTAGAATACAACCGATTTCCTTTATTTGTCTTTCTGGGTCTTAGAATATCAAATTCAGTTTCCCAAAATCGAATCAAGGAAGCAGCTACATTAAACTGCTTGGCTACTTCACTAATAGTGAAATACATTTTTTCTATTTCTTTGTCTTTATATGGCATGTTTTCTAATGTTTTTCTGTTTTCTTAATTACCCCTAAATCCACTAAAGGGGACTTCCGGATTGTATTACACTCCACGTGTTCCTCCCTTTAGGGAGGTTAGGTGGGTTAATCAAACGCTTGATTACTTTGTTCTGCAATTTTAAGCATTTGGTCATATTGTTCAGGTGTTAAATCATTAAAGAAATAATTTATTGGATTAATTTTATTTCCATTTTTCCATACTTCGTAGTGGCAATGCGGTCCAGTACTTTTGCCAGTGTTTCCAACCAAAGCAATAGTTTGTCCACGTTTTACTTTCTCACCAGCTCGCACCAATACTTTACTATTGTGTCCATACAATGTCTCATAGCCGTAGCCATGTTTAATTAAAACCTTGTTTCCATATCCATCACCTTGCGAGCCTGCAACTTCTACGGTTCCATCACCTGTGGAATAGACAGGCGTACCAGTTTCTGCAGTGAAATCCAATCCGGTATGCAGCCGTATAGTTTTGTAAACAGGGTCAATGCGATATCCAAAACCAGATGCAATTCTTTTTAAATCTTTATTGGAAACAGGTTGAATAGCAGGAATACTAGCTAGCATAGTTTCCTTATTCTTTATCATTTTTGCTAATTCATTGTACGACTTAGATTGTACATAAGCACGCTTTTCAATCTTCTCCAATTTTGATAAAGTATTGGATATAATTTCAGCCTCAGGCATATCTTTTAATTGAGCATAAATTTTGGATTTATTAATACCACCTTTTCTTAAGTTATCTGGCAAAGGTTCAGATTCAAATATTACCCGATAAATATTATCGTCACGGTCGCCCATATCTTCCAAGACTCTGGATAATACACTTATTCGCTTATCTAAAATCTCATATTTTTCCTGCATATTCTTCAGCTCATTCTTTTTGCTTTGTTCATCTGGGTTATCAAAAAAGGTATATCCTAAAACCATGGCTAAAAATCCAAAGAAGAATGCAGAAGTAAAAAAACCAGTAACTCGCAATATGCGCTGTCCAATACTGAGTTTGTACTTCTCGTATTTTAAAGTGTTAGGATTGTAATAATATTTTTCCTTTTGCATTTAGTTATCAGCTAAATTTATATTTTTGTTCTCCAACGCTGTCATTCTGAACGAAGTGAAGAATCTTGCTTGACAAATGAGATGCTTATTTTTTCAGTACAACAGTTGTACACAAAGTTATACTTTTTTTGAAAACAAAATATACACTGGAAGTCAATGAGTTATAAAAGTGCAAAAGTAATTAGGGAAGAGTTTCTGAATTTTTTCAAAAGCAAAGGACATCAAATTGTACCATCCGCATCAGTAGTCGTAAAAAATGACCCTACATTATTATTCACGAATGCAGGCATGAATCAGTTTAAAGATTACTTTTTAGGAAATGCAATTCCAGAAAATCCTCGTATTGCAGATACACAAAAATGTCTTCGTGTATCTGGCAAACATAATGATTTAGAAGAAGTAGGTGTGGATACCTACCATCATACTTTATTTGAAATGTTAGGAAATTGGAGTTTTGGAGATTATTTTAAAGAAGAAGCAATTGCCTGGAGTTGGGAATTATTAACAGACGTATTTAAATTAGACAAGAACAGATTGTACGTTACCATTTTTGAAGGCGATGACAAAGAAGGACTACCAAAAGACACAGAAGCCTATAATGAATGGAAAAAAGTAATTGCAGAAGACCGTATTTTATTGGGTAATAAGAAAGACAATTTCTGGGAAATGGGTGACACCGGACCTTGTGGTCCTTGCACCGAAATTCATGTAGATTGCAGAACAGATGAAGAAAGAAAAGCAGTTGACGGCGCAACATTGGTGAATAATGACCATCCGCAAGTAATTGAAATCTGGAATAATGTATTTATTCAGTTTAATAGAAAGAAAGATGGAAGTCTGGAATCATTACCAGCCAAACATGTTGATACAGGAATGGGCTTTGAGCGTTTGGTGCGCGTAATTCAAGGAAAGTCTTCTAACTATGATACGGATGTCTTTTCTGGAACAATAGAAGCAACCGAAAAATTAGTTGGTCTAAAATACGACAAAAGCGATAGCAAAGAAGCTATTGCATTTCGGGTATTAGCCGACCATATCCGTGCTATCAGTTTTACGATTGCTGATGGACAATTGCCATCTAATACCGGTGCAGGTTATGTAATACGACG
>JANNVS010000256.1:0-8021 GCA_031414515.1 Sphingobacteriales bacterium
TAACTGATGTTCCAATGACAGAGCCAGATATATATACCTATGTTTTTACCGAAAGTAACCTAAGTGTAAACAGTCAAACATATACCTATAAAGTAGATTTAATAGATAGTTGTTTGAGTACTCATTCGTCAGATACCGCCACCACTTTACGTGTAGGAATAAAATTAAAAAGCAACAACAAGGCGGATATCATTTGGAGCGGTTTTAATATTGAAAATATTTCTTTTGATTATTTCAGATTAGAAAAAATTATTGGAACTGATACAATTTTAGCTGGAAACTTTAACAGAAATCAAACCTCTTATTTGGAAACAGCCTTGTTTGATTATTCTTTAGATTCATTAGGAGAAATTTGCTATCGGGTTACTGCTTTCTTTGAAAATAATAATGACTTATCACCTCTGGTAACACTAGAAAGTCACTCCAATATTGTTTGCATCCAACCTGAGCCTAAAGCATTTGTACCGCAAGCATTTACACCTAATGGACACAATAAAACCTTTAAGCCTTTTTTATTATATGCCAAAGCAGAAAACTATGATTTTAAAATATTTGACCGATGGTATCATTTAGTCTTTTCCACCAATGACGTGAATGTAAGCTGGGATGGCATATATAATGGCAATCCTGCACCATTAGATGGATATATTTATATTATAAAGTTTAAAGGTAAAGACGATAAAGATTATACCCAAACCGGAACTATAATGTTGTTGAGATAAATATTTTTTTCTTGCCTATTGGTATTGTTTTAAGTTCTGCGTATTTTCAAAACATCTTGTAAGGATAAACTTTTGATGAAAAATTTAAAACGTTTCTTAAACTATTATTTTCGCGATACCGTTCAGATTGCACCTATTAATAAGAATGCAATTTTTATTGGCACTCTGCTTCTTATTCTAGCTGGCATCAAGGTCTATTATAATATTTATGATTATATGGACATTGTATATGGCGACGAGGCCGTATATATGAAGACAGGATTAAATATAACTCAAAATTTTAATAGAGATTGGGGTCCATTGTATTGTTTATGGTACAAATTATTGTCACTTTTTATTCAAGATACCATTACGCTTTATTATTTCAATTTTGTAGTGGTCGCAATATTGGCAACCGTGATGATTTATATTGCCTTCTTAGCCATGGATATTCATCCACTCGTCGCATTTTATTTTGCGCTTTGTTTTATCTGCTCTAAAGCGGTTGTACCCATGTGGCCAAGAATAAGTCTATTTACTATTTCTATCTTAATGGCAGGAATTATTATAGTCAGTAGATTTAAAGATTTTTATCTTCGGCTTTTGATTTTTTGTTTAATTATCCTGTTGGCAAGTTATGCCAGGCCTGAGCTATATATTTCATTTATTATTTCTGTATGTATCTTATTTCTTTATTTCTTTATTTTAAAAATTTATAAAAGAAAATATAGTTTATACCAACTGGCTATCTTTATTTTATTGGTGACGTCATTACATTTAATTTTTAAATTTCCATCTAATTTCTACAACGGATATCCAAGAAACATAGCTGCATTTTATCAGCATTACCTTATAAATATGTTTTATCTTGACAAGGCCACTGAATATGACTGGATTTACTGGAAAGATGCACATCGGATTATATTTGGAGACAGCACCAGTTTTTTGGGTATAATTATTCATTATCCTATTGAGTTTTTTACACATGTTTTTTTAAACTGTAAAAATTATAGTATTGAGATTGTAGTGAAAAATCTATGTGTAATTTTTCCATTTGTACTAGGTAAAAATAAATTGTTTATTACAGGTTCTATACTGGTGTTTTTATTCTCAATATCTTTGCTTTTTAATAAAAAGATTCGGAGTCAATTTTTTACATCTCTAAAAACACATCTTTTTATTTTGATGACGCTGGTTATCTGGGGAATTCCTACTGTCATCTCTTCTATTGTAATTTTTCCGAGAGAACATTATATAATGCTGAATTATTTTCTGTTTATTATTCCTCTATGTCTGTTATTTAGTATAATTGCAAATCGTATCACTCGATTCAATTCATTAAAATATCTTGTTGTATTATCCATTATCATAATTCCTCTTTTAACTTCTTCCAAAAATTATTCTTTTTTTTTAACGGACAATAAGAAAAACAATATGTGTTCTCGCAAAGCATTAGAACATATAAAAAACAAACACTTAGACCCAAAAATACAATATACTTTTTTTGCTGATATCCATTATTTTATCGGATTTTTACCTAATAATTTTAAAGAAATAAACACGATTTTTGATAAGACAAAAGACATTTCATTTATTACTATTCTAAAATATAATAAACCTGATTTTATTTTAGTAAATAATTGCATCAACTATAGTCCAAGTCTGATAAATGATGAATCCTGGAAGAAATTTATTAAAAATCCATATCCATATGGATACCGTTATGAATTTATAAAAGATTGTTCTTATTATTATTTAGTGCGCAATACCATTGATGATAAAAACTGAGTTTAAACACCTGGATGCCTTACGCGGCATCATGGCAATGTATGTTACGTTTGTCCATTTCTTTATTCTGTTCTCTTTAAATAAAAACAATGCTCTTGTTTTTACGAATCTGAAATATCTGCCTGTTGTTCAATTAGGACAGGTATTTATGACAGTTTTTTTTGTTTTAAGTGGTTTTCTTATCACTTATATATTGATGCTAGAAAAAGAAAAAACAGGTGTGGTAAATTTTAAGAAATTCTATCTACGCAGAGCATTCAGAATTCTACCTATGTATTATTTAGCAGTAGTTGGAATGTATCTATTGTATAAAAAAGCTTGTATTGCTCCTGATATGATGATTACGCCAATGTGCACTGAGCTTAAAGAACGCACCTTATATTATTTATTTATAGTGCCAAATTGGGCACATGCTATTGAAAAAACGCTGCCTCATATTTCTAATTACTGGTCTATTGGTGCAGAAGAGCAATTCTATATACTTTGGCCGATTATATTATATTTTACAAGAAATTATCTGCGTGTATTCTTTAGTATCTTTATATTTTATTCGCTTTTGCTTATTGTTATGGTCATCTTTGGAAATTTATATTTTCAGGATAATCTCTTATTTACAAATTTGGCGAAGCTGCTAGATTATACACGCTTTGGTGCTTTTGCATTCGGTGGATTGATGGCATTTTATCTGATAAATAACGGCGAGTCTGTCTACAAAAATATACATCTTTTTTTCATTCGGAAATCCACGCAGATTATTTGTTTAGTCTTGCCTTTTGTCATTAATTTGATACCAAACGAACATGTCTTATTTTTGAAACATATTCTTGTGATTCCATGCTGTGGTATACTCATTTACAACCTTGCTCTCGATGAACATTCCATTTTAAAACTAGACAATAAATTTTTGAATTATCTCGGCAAAACAACTTATAGTATATATATACTCAATCAGATTGTAATTGATTTTATGATAAAAATTTGTTTTGCAGCACACTTTAGAAATCCCGTGAAAATATTTATTGTAACCTTAGCTGTTTTAATTGTCTTATCGGTTGTCTGCTATGAACTGATAGAAAAGCCATTTATGAAACTTCGAAAAAGATTTAGTTAAACCATCTTCAGTGATAATCGTGGCTTGATGCTATGCTGGAATTTTAACGTCAAACGTTCGTTTTTCTTTATTGTTTAAGTTATAATCGCGAATCCAAGGATTATAAATGCGCAACAATTTATAACTGATATTATTTTGTTTGGCAAAACTTACCCAATTTATTGCGCCTGAAACTTGTTGAATGGTATATTTAAATTCAGGATATAAATCTTCCTGTTTTAAATAAAAACCAAAATCTTTTTGATTTTGATGAATAATTTTTATAGCAACTATTCGTTGTACATAACGACTTGTTTCACTGTTTAATAATAATCGATAATATTCCGTTTCACCTTGTAATGTTTGCTGTTTGTTTATTCCTGCTATACCCATATTATATGCAGCAGCCGCTGCTGTCCAGGAGCCTGTATTTCCTTTACTGTCTTGAAGGTATTTACACGCTGCATGTGTGGCTTTTTCTAAATTATAGCGTTCATCCACTTCATTATTAATCAATAAACCATATCGTATACCAGTTGCTTTCATAAATTGCCAAAATCCTGATGCACCTGATGGTGAGACGACATTATCCAGTGAACTTTCTGCCATACATAAATATTTAAAATCATCTGGAATTTTTTCGTCTTTTAATATGTTTTCGATGATAGGCAAATAACGATTCGCTCGTTTCAGCATAATAATGGTTGATGATTGCCAATACGAATTCACCGTTAATTCTCTGTCTAAGCGCTCGCGCACTTCTAGGTCATCCAATGGAACGTTTTCGTCTGCAAACGTTACACTTTCTGGAAATTTTACGGCATATGCATTTTGAATAGGCAACGCTAAATTTTCCTGATTGGTGGTTGATTTTATAAATGGAAAATAACTATTCGAAGAGTCCATTGTTGCATTGATAAACAACACAATTATTGCAAAAGCAAAAAACCCGAGCGCGAAGAAAGAGAGTTTATTTTTCATATTCTAGTCGTTTTTGTCATTTCTACTGAAAAGAGAAGTCTTGCTCCATTTCTTAGCGAGGTATCTCACTACGTTCGAGATGACAGCGGTGTTTAATTTTTCTTTTTATAAATCGGCACCGTGGAGCAAGCTTCTCCAAACATTAATGATTTTACAACTGGTTGTAATTTTTTTGTAATAGTTATATAAGCTTCGCCTGTTACTGTTTTGGTACCGCATCCTTTTATAATTATGCGTTCGTCTTTGTATTTAGTTGAGTCTATGTTTTTTATGTTTTGTAAAAATAACTGGTATTCTATTTCTTCTTTTGTTCCAAAATGAAATTTTGTTGTTTCCTTTAGAAGATAAGTAGCAATTAACATAAAAGACCATTGTGGTAAAATGGCATCTGTGCTGCAAAATATTGCTATAGATTTATCTTTATAGATTTGCCAGTCGTGATGTTTCAATGCATCTCTAAATTCAACTTCTTTTAAGATTAAGCCACGAAATAAAAAATCTTTTACATCAAACTCTACGATTTCTTCTTTCGGAAAAAAGTCTTCCAAATCGAGCGTGATTAAACCGCTTTGTGCTACTTTATTTATGAGATTGTCAGACATAAGATTACAAGATAATAGATACAAGATACAAGATACAAGATGATTTTAAGTGATGAATCATTCGTTGTAAAAAAATTAAACAAAAAAAGCGGAAAATTAGTTTCCGCTTTTTTTGTTATGTTGAAGTGATTGCTTCGCTACGCTTGCAATGACGTTAATAAAACTTATATCGCGTATCTTCTACTTTTGATTTCTTCAGGATGGACTCAAAAATACTCTGGAAGTTTAAACGGCTGATGAACATGCGTTGCATTTGTTGCTTGTACATATTAATATCGCCACTCATTTCTGGAGAATTTTCGTCTATTGTTTTTGGTTGAACCATAAATGCTGCTCTTTCACCGGCAACTGCTTTAGAGGTTTTGCCAATAGGAATCCCGAATGTTGTTCCTACTAATTTTGGTTCATTTCCCAAGCCTTGAACATATGCAGATGATAATCGAACTAAAGCGGTATCTGTAACAACTGCTTCTTTTACTTTAGAAGCAATTACTGTTAAGTCTGATGTGCCTGCTGCTGCTTTATTTAATTGTTCTACTAAGTCTTTACCTTTTTTCTGGTTGCGAATGATTAGTGAAATTTCTTCACGTACATCAGTAGCATTTGGCAATCCTTTTGGAATTACTTTACTTAATTTTACAACCATATATTTACTGTCGCTGTCAAAATCGCTAATTACATTTGGTTTGTCTTGTTGGAAAGCCCATTGTACCAATTTTCTTGCAGCTCCAATTTGTGGAATATCTACCATGTTTTGAGACAATACGATATTTTTTGCTAAACTTTCTGTTTTGGCTGCTTTGTCAAATTGTTCAACAGTTTGGTTTTTTTGTTGGAATATTACCGCTTTATCATAGGCTATTTTTTCCGTTTCATTACTCGGTGCTAATTCTACTGCAAAATCTGCAAATTTGGTTACTACTTTTGGCGCTTTTGCGTCGATTAGTAATATTACGTGTAAACCATATGGAGTTTCGACTTTTGCTATTTGGCTTGGCATCATTCCGCTATAAAAGACTTTATCATTAAATGCTTTTACCATTTGACCTCTTGAGAAATAACCCAAATCACCACCTTTATCTTTGGAGCCTTTATCCAATGAATTTTCAACAGCAACTTGACCGAAATTTTTGGCATTTGATTTAATAATGCTAATCAAACTATCAGCTAATTGATCTGCTGCTTTTTTATCATCATCAGTTCCTTTGCCTAAGCTTAATAAAATATGTGCAGCACGAACTGTATCTGGTGCAATTCTTCTGTCTATGATTTTTGTAACCAAATAAAAAGAACCTTCTGTATATATATTAGTAAGTGTACCAATAGGCAATGAGAACAAGGTGTCTGGGTTTCGTTTCGTTTGTATAACGTCTTCTTTTGAATAATAATTTAATTCTGCACCTTGTTGTGAGTTACGTGCTATATATGCAGAATCTTTTGGCAAAGATGCTTGATATTCTTCACGTATTGTTTTAATTTTTGCCAAAGCCTGTGCTGTGTCATCTGCTGAAGGAATGATATCAAATAATACAACATCTACGACTCTTGATGCTTCTTGCTCATACTTTGCTTTATTTTCTTTAAGAAAAGTCGTTATCTCATTGTCTGTCACTTTGTACTTATCATCTGATAATGAAGCATAAGGAACATTTACGAATGCCACTTTTGCGCTTCTGCCTGAATTTACTACTTCTTTAGCCATAAATGTTGGCATATAGAAGGATTGTGCGACTAAAGATGCATATTTTTGTTTTACCTGATCATCTTGAATTAACTGCTCAACATAACCTAGTGTCTCACGGAAATTAGTTTTATTTTCTTTGTCAATTTTATCAATATTAGTAACAAAGTCACGAATCTTTGCTTGATTTAGTTGACCAGTTTCCTGATTAATTATTTCTGGATTTACTTCTCTCACTTTCATTAAGAAACGCTGCGCTAAAGGATGTGGTTGTTCGCCCCACATAAGATCACCCATCTCACCTTCAGAAATATTTAACCCTAACTCTTTATATGTTTTACCCAATAATTGTTCCGCTGATATTGTTTTCCAGACCTCATCTTGTACTTGAGCCTGCAACTGATCATCTAATTGAAGATTAGGATTGATTAATTTTAAACCATCCTGATAATTTGCAATTCTTGAACTATATTCTTTTGAAGAAATAGTTGTTCCGTTTATTTTTCCTACTGAATCCTTGTCACCACCACCGCTGAACGATGAATTATTTTCAAATGCTGCTTGAACGATGAAAATAAGTAAAGCTGCTGCTATAAACCCAACCAGTATCCATGAGCGTTGTCTGATTTTTCCAATTATTGCCATATTCTTCTTAATTTTTTAAGAGTGCAAAGGTAGGAAATTATTTTGATAATGGAACAGTTTGAACCACAGGAAATCGATATAACAAGAATGGAACTTAGATTGATAGAACAAAAATTGGATATGCTATGAATTCTAAAATTTCTTTGTTTGGGAAAAAACAAAAAGCTGTATTCTATTGATTTTCAAAGTCTTCTAAGATTTCCAATTTCACTGTTTCAATTTTGATATCCGAAACGTTTACAATTTTGAAGCTATATTTTCCAATCTGTATCACTTCATTTTGTGCTGGTATTGTTTCATGGTGATCAATGATAAATCCTGAAAGTGTTTCATAGTCGCCAACAGGTAGGTCTAAATCGTATTCTTCATTAATGCGGTCTATTTCCATTCTACCAGATAAAATGAATTCATTCTTTGATAATTGATTGCCTATAAGTTCATCTTTATCATATTCATCATCAATTTCACCAAATATTTCTTCTAAAATATCTTCTAGTGTGATAACACCTGCCGTGCCTCCATATTCATTTACC
>JANNVS010000257.1:0-2767 GCA_031414515.1 Sphingobacteriales bacterium
GTCAATTTTGATTGATGATCACCAGAAACTGGAATGCAAGTTGGATGGATTTGTGTAAAACATGGATTGGCAAAAAAAGCACCTTTTTTATGTGCTTTCCAAGCAGCAGTCACGTTAGAACCCATTGCATTGGTAGATAGATAGAATACGTTTCCATATCCGCCAGTACATAATAAAACTGCATGACCAAAATGGCGTTCTAATTCACCAGAAATTAAATCGCGTGCAATAATTCCACGAGCTTTGCCATCTATTTTTACAATATCTAACATTTCATGACGTGTGTATTGCTTTACGTTGCCTAGTGCTACTTGTCTTTCTAATGCTGAATATGCACCTAATAATAGTTGCTGTCCTGTTTGTCCAGCTGCATAAAAAGTGCGTTGTACTTGTGTACCACCAAAAGAACGATTGCTAAGTAAGCCACCATATTCACGAGCAAAAGGAACGCCTTGTGCAACACATTGATCAATAATATTTGTTGAAACTTCAGCTAGGCGATGAACATTTCCTTCGCGAGCACGATAGTCGCCTCCTTTTATGGTATCATAAAATAAACGATAAACTGAATCGCCATCGTTTTGATAATTTTTTGCAGCATTAATTCCACCTTGTGCTGCGATGGAATGCGCACGACGTGGCGAATCCTGAAAGCAAAATACTTTTACTTTATAACCTAATTCACCTAATGAAGCTGCTGCAGATGCACCAGCTAAGCCTGTTCCCACTATGATAATTTCTAAATTTCTTTTGTTAGAAGGATTTACAAGTTTTACATGACCTTTATAATCAGTCCATTTTTTTTCTATATCACCAACTGGTATTTTTGAATTAAGAGCCATATTAATTTGAAGATTTGAAAATGAGATAATAAAACTAATACTAAACTAAACCAAAGAATACGGCAAATGCTATTGCTGCAAATAAACCTGGAACTACAATAGAATATGCTGTACCGGCTGCTTTAATAATTGGCGTATATTTTTTATGATTTAATCCTAACGTTTGAAATGCACTTGGGAAACCATGTAATAAATGGAATCCTAATGAAAAAAATCCAACTAAATATGGAATTAATATATACCATTTAGTTAATGCTTCTTTTACTTCTTCAAATGGATTTTCTTCCTGATTCGTAAATACTGCGACTTTAGTATGGTACCAGAAATCACTCATGTGTAATACTAAAAATATTAACAAAAGAGTTCCCAATAAAGTCATAGAACGACTGTACCATTTGCTATTTGCTTTTCCATCTATTAATGCATATGCAACTGGACGTTTTGATTTATTTTCAAAATATAATTTAAGTGTCATTAATATATGTGCTAATAATCCAAGCAGCAAACCAATTTCTAATATGCGTATTACCCAATTGTGCGACATAAAATTTGCTGCCATATTAAAGGTTTCTCCATTGTCATTTAATAAGATTGTGGAATTAATGCCCACATGAATTATTAGAAACGAGATAAGAAATAAACCAGTTAGACCGACAATAATCTTTTTGCCAATAGATGAACTTAAATAACTTTCTTTTGCCATAATATATTGATTTCAAAAACCGACGCAAAATTAACAATTTAGAAGGGAAAATAGTTTTGATAAAGATTAATTTTTTGCACAACTTTATTTGGATTGTTTCTAAATAAAAAACTTGATATGCAATAATACATATCAAGTTATATTTTTTTAAAATAATTATTTATTTATGTGTTTGCAACAAGCCATTTACCAAATCTACATACTTTTGTTTGGCTAATTCTTTACTCATTCCTGCTTTATCTTTCCATGCATTCCACTTAAATTGTCCTTTTATATCAAACATACCAGGTTTTGAAGTGCCATTATCACCTTCTGAGGCTTGTTTGAAGAATGCATATAAATCCAGTAATTGTGTGTCACTTGGTCTTTTTGTTAGCGTTTTAGTGTCTACTTGCGCCTGTTCAAACTGTTTATCTAAACTCATATTCTTATTTTTGTTAAATTTATAAAACTATTTTCATTTAAAGAACTGTAATTTTGTGTCATAAATGAAAAGACTTCAGTTTGTCATACTATTGTGTATTCCATTGTGCTGGTTTTTTTTTAAACTTCTGCCTCTTTTTACGCATCCATCTGATTGTTCGACAGCCAATTTTATTTATGCAGAAAATTTTGAAACTCTGAATATTTGGTGTTTTGATACGAATAGCACGGTACGTTTTGACGATAGTTCTAATTTTTTATATGTTTTTTCCCTTTGGTTACTTATTCATTTTTTTAAGTTTACCGTACTAAAAGCTGCTTTTGCGATTTCTGCATTAAGTATGTTGATTTCAGTTTATTTATTACAACGAATAGTTGACACAAGGTTTTGGAGTGTTAATCTTTTATTAGTTGGATTGTTATTTATGAGCACACAAATTTGGGCAGGCTCATTAGGTGATGAAATTCTCTTTCAAGGAATGTTATGGTTGTTTGTAATTCGTTCATTCTGGAAACATCGTTATTTCTGGTTAATGATTTGGAGTACGTTAAATATTATAGCACGGCCTGATAATATATTAATTGTTTTGCCTTTTATTATAGCCAGTTTTTGGGATTATAGAGAATTAAAAGAAAGAGATAAAAGAAAATTTATATATAGACGAATTAGAAGAACAATTTTACTGTTTATTATTCCAAGTATAGGTTATTTTATTTATAGGTATTTTTATTTTGGTAAAATATTACCATACAACTGGCTTCACTATTCCTTAGAGTCCGATAAACATTTTGGAGTTTT
>JANNVS010000258.1:0-1760 GCA_031414515.1 Sphingobacteriales bacterium
GAAATACCATCAAATTTTTTAACCACTACATCACCATTATTTGCACCGTTTATAAATGCAATATAAAGTTCCTCGCTTCCGGGCTTAAAGGCTAAAACCGGTAAATAATTATCAATCGCTTTGTCAGAAATAGAACCTACCTGTACCCAGGAATTTGATTTGCTATCCAATTTTTGGACTACGTATTCATTTTTTTTATTGATTACGCAAACATATGGTTCATCTGTAAGCGGATGAATTACTAAAGATGGCGCAGTATATCCAACAGGTGTTGAAATTGAATTTACTTGTGTCCATGCTATTTTTCCGGGAATTCCACCAAACGTACCTGATTTCATAACCACTAATTCAGGAGTAGTAGCATTGATAAATGCTGTATAGAGTACATTACTTTTTGCACTGAATGCCAATGCTGGTGAGTAATATACAGAACTGGCGGGAATACCAAAATTAGGAGAGGTGCCAAATTGTTTTCCTACTCTTGTCCATGCCTGAGCTAATGTTGTTGTGATACTTCCAATAACGAATAGTGTCAGAAGAAATTTTTTGAAGATGTTTTTCATGGTTTTTGATTTTATTAAATGAATTTAGTAATTAATGTTTGCTTTAACAACAAATATTAAGCCAAATTCCAAAAAGATATATTTTGTTTAAAAAGTGTAGTAATCTGCAAAAAAAATTATTACATAATCCTGTAATGGAATATTATGAGTTTGTTGTGAGTGAGTAACTACGTTTTCTGCGGTTTCTTCTTCGCGGCTGGGAATAAAATATTATTTAATATTAACCGATAACCTGCAGAGTTGGGATGCAAATTCAAATCAGTAGTTGGGTCGCCAACGCGGTGCTGATAATCTTCTGGGTCATGTCCGCCGTAATATGTCCATGTTCCTTTTCCGTAAATTCCATGAATGTATTTCGCTTCATTCAGACTTTTATTCTCCCCTAAAATTAATACATCAGATTTTATCAATGGTTTTTTAAAAGCTGTGGTTTGACCCATAAAACCTTTCACAATTTTCTCATGGTCTTGTGTCAGCATGGATGGAATCTGGTCCCATTTAGCTGAGAAATCAAACAGGCTGAAATAATCCATTTCCTTGTCAACAGGACGAATGCCGGGAACGTCTATGGTAGAAAATTCATATTCATAAGGATTGTTGCTTATCTGATAGTCCTGAAACGCAAACCCTTTTGAAAAATCTAATTTACTTTGTGCATTAGGGTCCATCCCATCATGGTCGAATTGCGTGGCGCATAAATCAATGCCTTCTGCTGCCAGCGCAATATCATACGAATCCGTAGCAGAACACATCGCAAACATATATCCGCCACCCATTACAAAGTCGCGCACTTTTTTTGCTACAGCTAATTTTTCTTGTGATACTTTTGAAAAACCTAAAGCAGTTGCGCGCGTTTCGTAATCTGCTACCTGTTTCTTATACCAATCTGCATTTTGATAGGCTGCAAAAAACTTACCGTATTGTCCAGTGAAATCTTCGTGATGCAAATGCAACCAATCATATAAATGTAACTCATCATCTAAAATTTCTTCGTCATAAATTACCTTATAAGGAATTTCTGCATACGTTAAAACCAATGTTACTGCGTCGTCCCAAGGATTATTTGTTTTTGGCGAATACACGGCTACTTTTGGTGCTTTTTCTAAACGTACAGCATCCATGTTTACTTCAGGATTTGCAATATCATCTAAAATTTTACTCATCGATGCATCTGCAACGGTTTCATATTTTACATTT
>JANNVS010000259.1:0-3171 GCA_031414515.1 Sphingobacteriales bacterium
GTACATATTCCACAGGAATCAGCATTTCTACATCTGTATCAATAGTGCAATCATACACAAACTGTTTTTGTTCTTCAATTTGTTCTTTGAAAATATCTTTGAAATCCGTGTATTTTAATTCTTGTATCGCTTCATCTAAAATCTTATGATACATTTCAAAACCGATGTCTGCAATGAAACCACTTTGTTCGCCACCTAATAAATTTCCAGCGCCGCGAATATCCATATCGCGTAATGCAATCTGAAAACCCGAGCCTAAATCTGAAAACTCTTCCAGCGTCTGCAAACGTTTTCGTGCTTCATCTGTCAATGTAGATTTTGGTGGAGCCAATAGATAACAAAACGCTTTTTTGTTGGAGCGACCAACGCGACCTCGCAATTGATGCAAATCACTCAACCCAAAATGATGCGCATTATTGATAATGATAGTATTTGCATTTGGAATATCCAAACCGCTTTCTACTATATTTGTACTTAGCAATACATCAAATTCACCATTGATAAATTGAAGCATAATTTCTTCGAGTTGGTCGCCTTCTAGCTGTCCATGCGCTGACCGAATGGTTACATCAGGTATTAATCTGCGCAACATCACCTCCATGTCTATTAAATCTTTCACGCGATTGTGTACGAAATAAACTTGCCCGCCTCGATACACTTCAAACTCAATAACTTCTTTGATATTTTTCATATCAAAGACTTGAACTTCTGTCGTAATAGGAATACGATTAGTTGGCGGCGTCATAATATTAGACATATCGCGCGCACCCATTAAAGAGAATTTTAGTGTGCGAGGAATAGGAGTTGCTGTTAGTGTAAGAGTATCCACATTAGCTGCAATTTGCCGAAGCTTTTCTTTTGCCGAAACACCAAATTTTTGCTCTTCATCAATCACTAACAATCCTAAATCTTTAAAAATTAGCTCTTTATTTAAAAGTGCATGAGTACCAATTAGAATATCAATTTTCCCTGCAGAAGTTTTTTCTAATGTTTCTTTTTTTTCTTTTGAAGTTTTAAATCGATTAAGAAAATCAACGACCACGCCTTGTTCTTCTAATCTCGATGAAAATGTTTTAAAATGTTGCCATGCCAAAATTGTTGTTGGCACCAATATCGCCACCTGTTTTCTATCGGTAACTGCTTTATATGCAGCACGAATGGCAATTTCTGTTTTTCCAAAACCGACATCACCACATATCAACCTATCCATTGGATGTGGTTTTTCCATATCTACTTTCACATCAGCAGTAGCCTTTACCTGGTCTGGCGTGTCTTCGTATATAAAGCTCGCCTCTAATTCATCTTGCAAATACGTGTCTTTATTAAATGCAAAACCTGGCGCTACTTTGCGTTGCGCATACAGCTTTATCAATTCTGCTGCAATGTCTTTTACTTTGCTTTTTGTTTTGTTTTTAAGATTCGTCCATGCATCACTTCCTAATTTATTTATCTTTGGCACATGACCTTCTTTGCCTGTATATTTTGATATTTTATGAAGTGAATTAATGTTGACATATAACAAATCCTGATCTTTATAAATTAAACGAACCATTTCTTGCGTTTGGCCATTTACAGTAATTTTTTCTAATCCAGAAAACGTGCCAACTCCATGATCGATATGTGTAACATAATCACCAGGATTTAAATCTTTGAGCTGACGAATTGATATTGCTTTAGTTCTATTGAACCCAGCTTTCGTTTTGTACTTATGATAACGATCGAAAATCTGATGATCGGTGTAACAAACAATTTTCAAATCTTTATCAATAAAACCTTTAGCCAAATCTATATAACAAGAGTTGAATTTAATTTCCGCTTTTTTATCTGTAAAGATGTGATGAAATCGCTCTATTTGTCTTATATTTTCCGAAAATAAAAAAGAATGAAAATGATTTTTCTGATGTTGATTTAAATCCTGAATTAGCAAATCAAAATTACGGTTGAAAGACGGCTGCGGTTGTTGATTATAGTTTATTTCTACAGCATTATTAAATGAACTTTTATTACCTAATTCTATAATTCTATAATTCTCTAACTCACTTATTAATTTATCTGATTCGATAAAAAGTTGGTTTAGTGTTTTATCAAAAAACGGATGCTCGATTTCTTTTTTCTTGTTTGATGAATTATTTATGCGTTCAAATTCTTCTAGTGCTTTGTCGTACTGCTTTTCAATCAACTCTTTAAAAAATGTATAATCGCGAAACCAAATCACCGTATTTTCGGGCAAGAATTCAAATAGCGTTGAAACAGTTTCTTGCGTAAAGTGTGCATTGATATTTGGAATAATTGTCAGTTCTGAGATTTTTCGTTGCGTCAATTGTGTTTCAGGATCAAAGGTGCGCAAACTTTCTACTTCAGCATCAAATAACTCAATGCGATAAGGCAATTCATTGCCAAAAGAAAACACATCAACAATTCCGCCACGAATTGAAAATTCACCAGGTTCGTATACAAAATCTGTTCTATTAAAACCATATTCTATTAATAAATCCAGCATAAAGTCGACATCTATTTTTTCACCAGTTTTTAAGAATAAAGTATTTTCAATAAGTTTTTCCTTTTGAACCAATAATTCTTGCAATGCTTCAGGAAAAGTGACAATAATTTCACCGCCTTTTTTGGCATTCAATAATGCATTTAAAGTTTGAGCACGAAGTAGAATATGATGATTGCTTTGCTCAGAAAAACTATATGCTTTTTTATACGAAGCAGGCAAATATAAAATCTCTTTTTTATCTAAGAGGTTTTGTAAGTCGTTTTGAATGTATTGTGCATCTTCTGCATCGTTGGCAATAATGACTTGTGTAAAATTAGACTGCATAAAAACAGAAGCTGCGATAAAATTTACGGAAGAGCCAATAGTTCCACGCAGCAATACACGAGCTTGCGAAGATTGAAGATGATGTAAGAGTTCCTGTGTTCGCGCATCATCACGAAACAGAAATAAAAGTTGCTGCAAATCCATGCGTCACTAAAACTGATTGCAAAGATAATTGTTTAAAGAAAATAAATGAAAGAGAATTATAAATCCGTTGTCACCATAAAACTTGCAGGAATACAATTTAAATCGATTTTATTTAGAGAAGAAACAAACTCTTCAATGTAAATTTCATCGCCATCTTCTGCGTATTCTAACAACTCATTTATATTGAGTGATTTTTGTTTAAT
>JANNVS010000260.1:0-1646 GCA_031414515.1 Sphingobacteriales bacterium
GTTCTACAATTTGCTTTAAGGCAGGCACACCACTAATATTTGCCAACGGCATTTTAAAACCAGCGGTTCCAATTAGCGATTTTAAATCTGGCGATAAATCAGGATTTAAAGACATTTTCATGTTCATGTTGGATAAAAATTTGCCAGTAACATATTTCATGATTGGTGCAGCTTGTTTCATCGAACCAACAAATTTATACACTTCCTGTATGTCGAAATTATTGATGTTATAGGTAAGGTTTGCAGTTGGAATATCTGTTTTCGTATTATAAAAACCGCTTGCTGTTATAGAGCCGCCTAATAAATTTCCTTGTAAATTAGTAAGGTTTAATTGTTCGTCTTTTAGGTTGATATTGCCATTTAAGTTTTTGATAGATAATTGGTCATACAACAATTCACCTATTGTGGTAATACCATTAAAATCTATATTCTTAGGCAATCGTATGACTTCTTTTGCTTTTTGCGCATTCGATTTTTTAGTAGAAGCTGAATCTGGTAAAAATTCATTTGCATCAATTTTATTGGAAAGAATAGTTGCATTTCCTGTGATGATGGCATCTTTCGATAACACATAACCAATTACATTTTCCAGTTTTCCTTTAATGTCGAAATCGCTTTTACCAATACTGGCTTTGCATTGCGTGATGTCAACATATTGTGGTGTAAAATTCAACAATAAATTACTTACTGAAACAGGCTTTGGAACATCTGTAGATGCATATTCAATTCCTGAAGCTGCTATGTTTCCTGCTGCATTAATATTTTGATAACGCTTTGCTTCAATATCTGATTTTTTTGCTTTTACTGTCAAATCTATATTGGCAACACCGCTTAGTTTTTGTACACCTTCTAACGGATAAAATTTTTGCACATCAGCTAAATTTATTTTTCCTTTTGCAGTTAAATCAATATTCGGATCTGAAATAGGTGTAGCAATTTTTAATCTTGCTGTTATTGGTTCTGCACCTAATTTAAAATCTAATTTTGATACATCAATAAGTGTCTTATCTAAATCACCTTGCGTATGGTTGACAACGGCATTAATAAATACATCATTTACCGCTGTCGGCAATTTCGGATATTGAAACTGACCATTATCTACCTTTAAATTCAATGCAAAATTAGGATACGAATTGCCTTGAAAAACACCATTTATTTTTCCGTTTAATTCTAAGTTACCTTTTGATTTTATATCGTCAAAATCTTTAGTATAAATTGCAGGAATTAGAGACAATAATGATTTAAAAGTTGTTTTATCGGCTTTGAAATTTATATACATTTCCGTTTTAGTAGAATCAGGAATTTGGACAAAACCATTAAATAATAAACCTAAATCATTTAAAGAGAGTTTAGTGTCTTTGAAACTATACTTTTTATTTTTTTGATCAATATTTAATTTATTGTCAAGTGTAATTTTTGCATCTTTTAAATACGTTATGATGCCTTTCTTTATGGATAGTTTGTCAATATTTGTGTTAGAAGCATAATCTAAAATATCTGACGAAAAATCACCTTTTCCTGTGTGTTGTAAGTTTTCTATTCTAATTGAATTTCCACTTAGTAAATCATGATAATTTAGATTGATATTATCTAATACCAATTTATTCAATGCCAACTTAAAAGGCGATGCTTTAGTAGTATCTGAT
>JANNVS010000261.1:0-3213 GCA_031414515.1 Sphingobacteriales bacterium
AATAAAATAAACCCTTTAAATCAAGAAATTAAACAACATCGGGTTTTCCTGAACCAGAATATAATCGACTTTATATTTTTTCATACGTATTAATAATGCATCATAATCACTTCTATTTTTTTGTTCAATGCCAACTAAAGCTGGTCCACTTTCTTTGCTATTTTTCTTGGTGTATTCAAACAAGGTAATATCGTCGTGTTCTCCTAAAACTTTATTTACAAACATACGCAACGCGCCACTTCTTTGCGGAAACTTGATAATAAAATAGTGTTTCAATCCTTCATAAATTAATGAACGTTCTTTAATATCAGGCATACGTTCAATATCGTTATTTCCACCACTTACAATACACACTACATTTTTTCCTTTAATTTCATTTTTATAAAAATCGAGCGCTGCGATAGATAACACACCTGCTGGTTCTACTACGATGGCATCATTATTATAAAGTTGTAAAATTTTAGTGCAAATTTTCCCAGCCGGAACCAACACTACTTCTTGCAAGCCTTTTTTGCAAATAGGAAACGTATGCAAACCTACTTGTTTTACTGCAGCGCCATCTACAAAACTGTCGATTTTATCTAAAGTAATTACTTTATTTTTTTTGATAGATTCCAACATCGCTGGTGCGCCGTCAGGTTCTACGCCAATGATTTTAGTTGTTGGAGAAAATTGTTTGAAATAAGTAATGATTCCTGCAGCCAAGCCTCCACCACCAATCGGTACAAATAAATAATCTATTTTCTTTTTACCAATTTGTTCTATAATCTCTACGGCAACTGTTCCTTGTCCTTCTATAATTAAATGGTGGTCGAACGGCGAAACAAATATTTTATTTTCTTTTTGTACAAATTTAATTGCTGCATTCTTTGCGTCGTCATAGGTATCACCATGTAAAATAATATTTACATACTTTTTACCAAGATGCTCTACTGAATTTACTTTTTGTTTTGGTGTAGTCACCGGCATGAAAACTGTGCCTTTTATTTTTAATAAACTACAAGATAAAGCAAATCCTTGTGCGTGATTGCCTGCACTTGAACACACTACACCTTGTTTTTTTTGTACTGGATTAAATTGTGATATAAAATTATAGGCACCACGAATTTTATAAGAACGTACTACCTGTAAGTCTTCTCTTTTCAAGAAAATCTTTGCACTAAACTCATTAGATAAGTGTTCATTTTCTTTGAATGGAGTAATTTCAATTACTTTTTCCAATACTTTTTTAGCTTTCAGTATTCCTTGTACTGTGGATGGCTTAGATATCATCCTGTGAAAATAGTGATAAGTCGTGAGTAGTGAGTCGTGAGTAGTAAGATTTTTTGCTTAAAAAACATTTTGTTAATAAAGTTTATGAATTCATTAAAAATAAAAAGACGGGTTTAGCGTATTTAACCCTATTGTGATTTTAAAGTTGATAAAAATATCATCTTTAATTATCTTATTACTGATTAAACATTAGACTGAATTGTAGTAAATAATATTGAAATTGATGAATTGTTTGAACATACAAAATTAGGAAGTCCGATATTGATATTGCCTTAAATCTTAATATTGAAACTAAATTTAAACAGTTAAATTTATTCAACCAAAAAAATATAAATATGGAAGGACACACAAATTGGCTGGCACTTGTAGCAGGTGTTGTAGCAACACAAATTATCGGATTTATCTGGTATCATCCTAAAGTTTTAGGAAATATATGGAAACAGGAAATTGGCATGTCTGATGAAAAGCAAAAACAAACGAACATTCCACTAACAATGATATTATCTGTCATTCTTATGTTTGGTGTTGCTTATGCACTAAAATATGTAGCACATGGTGAGGCTGAACATCAAACTTTTAAGCATGGTGCTTATCATGCACTAATGGATGGTGCTTTGTTACTAATACCAGCAATTGTGATATCTTCTCTATATGAGCAAAAAAGCATAAAATACATTGGAATCACAGTTGGATACTGGATGCTAAATTTAGCTGTTATTGGTGGTATTATTAGTTGGTGGCGATAGTTACAGCAGACCAAACTGCATAAAATGATGCGAGAAATGTTTGTACTGAAAAATCAGCCATTGTTGTTTATCAAGCTGACCAAAAACAAGATGTAATTTTGTTGTAAAACCAGTTGAATTTATAATTTTTAAAAATTGTTGAATTGTTTCTTTTAATAAAATTTTTGATTCTACTAAATCTTGTTTGATAAGTGGAACAGTTTTATCAATTGGAAGAAATGGTGTTTTAAAATTTTTAGGCATTCCAAATTCACTGATTAAAAACTGACGCTGCCGAGGCAATTTTTCTTCAGGTGTCATTAGTATTATTGGATTTTCAATAATCGCAAAATTTAGAGGAAACAATAAGTGTTCGAGCATTTCATGAACGTTCATCAAACCCCAATTTGCAGGCTCATTGCCTTTAATAGTATCAATGATTTTTGGAATTTTTGATCGAAAGAAATCTTCCAAATCTATACTTAAATCTAAAATAGTACGGTCTTGCATACACAAACCCAAAAGGGAATTTAAATTATTAATACTTGCTTTTTCCTAAACTAAAATCTATTGGAACTTTTTTTCGATTGAGCTGGTCTTCAAAGTTACAGAAAAAACCTTGTCTGTATTTTGGTGTTTTAAATGAAGTTGAATCTTGTTTAAAATTTTCTGTTTTCACCAATAAAATACTTTGAGTATTTAATGAATTAACTTTTTTAACAGCAATAGAATTTTGTGCTTGCAAATAAACAAGCATGATAAAACTAAAGATTAAAAATGAAATTGCTTTTTTCATTATGCCTAAACCTTCATTTAGTTGATTCTTGTAAATAACATGATTAAATGTATTTTGTTTATAATTCCATAAATCTGTGAACTCTTTTAATCTGTGTTTCAAAAAAAAGAATTATGGATTTAAAAAATCACCTGATTCTATAAGTTCAGAATTTTCTGGTAAAGGTAGGTTATAGAAGTATACCCAACTTTCAAATTCTTCTTTTTCTGTTTTAATTTGCACTTTTTCTCTTCTGTATTCAAAAGGAGGTTTTCCCATTCCAATGCCTTCGTATTCGTCAATTTTTGTCCAAGCTGTATTATCGTTTAATTTAAATAAATCGCCAATGACTTCGTCTTTTTCATTTGTTGTTTCTATTAAAGCAGGATACCAATCAATTCGATATAATTTTGCCTTTGGAAGAACTGCCAACCCTACCAA
>JANNVS010000262.1:0-7021 GCA_031414515.1 Sphingobacteriales bacterium
ATTTTACAACTCTTTTCTCTGGATTAGTTTTTATACAAATTATAAATTTTCTTTTTTCATTAGTACTACCAAAATATTTTAGTCCACAAGATTTTGCAGAATTTGGCATATTTTCTTCTGTTGCATTTATGCTTATTGAAGTAGCAAATGCAAAATTAGATATTGCTGTAATGCTTGGCAAAGATGAGTATGAATCGAAAAAAATAGTGAATGCAGCTATAACTATATCCATTGCATTTTTTTTCATTCTATTGTTAATTGAATTATTGTTTTTATTTTTTATTCCTGGAATATATATCTTATTACCATTCATCATTTTATTATATGGCATTCACCAACCAATTCTAGTCTATTTAAATAAAAAAGAACGGTATTCCATAATAAATACATTTCGTATTATACAAGTCATCACTACATGTATTGTAACTATAATTTTAGGTATTAATCAAATAGAACATTCACTCATTTATGGTTTTGTTTCAGGATTAATTACAGCAACTATATTTTCATTAAAAATTATTACTATAAAAATAGATATCCAATCAACAAAAGAAATTTGGAAACAATACAACCAATTTCCAAAATTTGGCACGTGGTCATCTTTACTAAATAATATTTCAAAAAATAGTATTCCTATTTTATTGTCAAATTTCTTTACTCAACAATACGTAGGATTTTATTCTTATGCCACACGTTTACTAAATGCTCCAACAGGTATGTATACTTCTGCTATAGGGCAAGTCTATTTTAAAAAGGCAAGTGAAGAAGAACAAATAAATTTAAAAAAATCTACTCAAAAAATCATTCTGTTTACATTTATAATTTCTATTCTGCCAACATTATTCATTTTATTCTTTGGAAAAGAAATGTACTTTTATTTATTCAGTGGTGAATGGATGGAAGCTGGGAAAATATCACAATACCTTATTCTATGGTATTTTTTAGGTGTAATTATATCTCCAATTTCCTGTTTACTGGATATTAAAAATAAACTAAAATTTGAATTAGGATTTAATGCTGTATTATTTCTGAGCAGAATCACAGCAATCGCAATTGGTGGTATTATGGGTGATTTTTATTTGTCTATATTACTTTTTTCAATTGTCGGTATTATCATGAACATCTATCTATTATTCTATATTAACTATTACATCCTAAAAAATGATTAAGGTTCATCTGTCATATAATTTAGTAAATAAATGGACTATAATAAATGAAATTTCAGTTCTAGGAAAAGCATTTACTAATGCATTATTATTAAAAGAAGATGAATTAATCAATCACTTTAAAATCTGTAAAGACGAAAATACTTTTAAGGAAACACTTCTTAGAACAAGTGGTCACTTTTCTGTTGTAATGGAAACAGCAAACTATTATTTTATCGCAGTAGATACCATAAGAACTTTTCCTTTATTTATTTGTCAAAATGAAAATGATATAATAATTACAGATAGTATTGAATCAAAAATTTTGACAAAAGAAATATTAAAAGAAGAAGTTGAGAATTTTAAAAAAGTATATTGTACACTTGAAAATAACACATTACTAAAATCCTGCAAACAAATACAAGCTGGCGAATATGCCGTAATTAACAAACAAGAATTAACAGTAGAAATAAAAACCTATTATCATCACGCATCCATTGAGTGCAACAATGAATCTATAGAAAAGCTAAAAGAATTAGAAATCAATTTAGTAAATAAAATAATACAATATTCCAATGGAAGAAAAATCTTAATTCCACTTTCTGGCGGTTATGATTCCAGATATTTACTAGCATTGCTTAAGGAAAAAGAATACAACGATATTGAATGTTTTACGTACGGAAAAAAAGACAGTTACGAAGTATTAATTGCAAAGAATGTTGCTGAAAAATTAAATATAAAATGGCATTATATTGAATATACAGATGAACTATTGATGTCTTTTTTTACTAAAAAATGGATCGATTATTCCAATTTAAATCATCATTTTTCATCATTGCCACATGAACAGGATTTTTTTGCATTACACTATTTACAAGAAAACAAACTACTATCTGAAAATACAGTTGTAATGAACGGTTTTTGTCAGGATTTGCATGCAGGAAGTATATTTGAGCCCATAAAGAATTTCGATTTGAAAAAATATCTTCAGGTTAAATATCAGATTTCAATAAGAAATAATATTTATGAAAATACATGGCGTGGCTATCAGGAATGGTTTATAAAAAATAGAGTTTCAAAATTTATTATAAATTCTGTCCGAGTTTATGAATACTTTGGATTGGATTTTTATTTACCATTCTGGAATACTGATTGGATAAATTTCTGGTATTCACTCAATACGGCCTCTCGTTTAAATCAACAGTTTTATAATGACTACTTATTTAATGGCATTTTTAAAAAATATAAAATAGATTTTAAAAAACCAAAATACGATTCAACAAATAGTTTTTATATATTGAAGAAAATTGCTAAGTCTATTTTGCCTAAAAAAATCACAACAAAATTTCAAATACAACAGAATAAACACTTTTCAAAAGATGTAAATAATACATTATTCCTTTATGAAGAAATATATAAGAATCTGGGCAATAAACCATTAGAGAAAGATTTTAGAATAAATAACATTCATGCTTTATATTTATTACAAAATTTGAAAGAAAAACACCAACTTTAGTAAAACAATACCATGAAAAAAGCAACACTTACACTGATTTCTATATTGATATTGTGTTCAACTCTATTAAATTGCAATAGAAAGGCAAATGCGACCACCTCAACAGAAGAAAATGCAACATTGATAACTCATACAAAAAATGGGATTACATTAACTGAACTTTATTCAACAGAATTATTTTCAGATGCTTCCATACTGCTATCAACCTCAGGAGATATTAAAGATTTAGATAGCAACAAATTTAATCTCAACTATTCTACTACGAACTATGAATTAGCAAAACAAACACCGATGACCGATATAAAATCTTGTGCAAATTCTGCAAAAGGACAACATATTCATTGTATCGTTGACAATGGACCTTATACTGCTATTTATGAAAATAGTACAAAAGTAAATGCTTTAAAAGACGGTCAGCATACCGTGCTATCCTTTTTATCGCGATCTTATCATGAAAGTATTAAAAATAAAAATGCATATGCATTAACTTCTGTAATTACTGGAATATCACGCTATGTTTCCAGATATGCAAAACCTGATTTGGAAAGTCCAATGTTGTTTTATAGCCGTCCAAAAGGCGAATATACAGGTGCTGAGACAGATGCAGTTTTACTAGATTTTTATATCGTAAATTGTGCGTTATCAAAAAATGGATACAGGGTAAAAGCGGAAATAAACGGAACAGAATTCATGATTACAAAATGGTGTGGCTATTTTATGGAAGGACTGCCAATGGGTGAGAATAAAATAAAATTAACCTTACTTGATAACTTTGGAAAACAAGTAGAAAGCCCTTATAGTGTTTCAGAAAGAAAATTTATACTAAAGAAATAATCTGAAAATAATCACTCAAAATATTTTAACGCCAGCTCATAGCTTTTTAGACCGAAGCCCACAATTACACCTTTTGATACTGGTGATATAAAGGAATGGTGTCTATATTCTTCTCTTGAAAATGTATTGCTGATATGAACTTCAACAACCGTTGATTTAATAGCACGAATTGCATCTGCAATTGCAATGGAAGTATGCGTGTATCCAGCCGCATTTAATATGATTCCATCATAAGAAAAACCAACTTCGTGCAATTTAGAAATTAACTCACCTTCAATATTACTCTGAAAATAAGAAATGTCCAGATTTACATATTTCTGTTTCATTTCTATTAAAAATTGATCGAAAGTTTCTGAACCATATACACTAGGTTCTCGCTTACCTAACAAATTTAAATTTGGCCCGTTGATAATGATAATTTTTTTCATACCTATTGTTATTCTGAATGAAATGAAGAATCTTAGTAAATAAAAGTACAAAAAATATTTAACTTGCAATGATTTTATGACAAACTGGAAACGCTATATAAAAGAGTTTGAAGCTTATCTAAAGATTGAAAAATCTTTATCAATTAATTCTATAGATGCATATTTACATGATGTTCAATTATTAATACAATATCTGGATATTGAAAAGAAATCAGTAAATCCTGAAGATTTGATTCTAAAAGATTTTGAACATTTTATTGCTTATTTACACGATTTAGGGTTGGTCGACAGAAGTCAGGCTCGTATCATATCTGGCCTAAAGGCATTCTACAAATATCTTATTACTGATGATTACATCAAAGAAGATCCAACCACATTGTTAGAAGGTCCGAAACTCAGCAAGAAATTACCAGACACCTTATCATTTGAAGAAATAGAAAAACTAATTGGTGCACTGGATTTAAGCAAAGATGAAAATGTGCGGAATAAAGCCATGCTGGAAACCTTATACAGTAGTGGTTTACGTGTGACAGAATTAATTAATTTACAAATTTCTCATGTTTATAATGATGTGGAATTTATTCGTGTAATTGGAAAGGGAAATAAAGAGCGCCTAGTGCCAATTGGAAGAGAAGCGCTTAAACATATTTCTATTTATCTGGAGCATGTACGCAAGAAATTACCTCAATATCCAAAATTTTCCGATGTTTTATTCTTAAACAGAAGAGGCAAACCAATTTCGCGTGTTATGATTTTTTTAGTGATAAAAAGTCTGGCAGAAAAAATTACATTAAATAAAAGCATTTCACCACACACCTTTCGGCATTCGTTTGCAACACATTTAATTGAAGGTGGTGCTGATTTGCGTGCTGTACAGCAAATGCTGGGTCATTCGTCTATTACCACTACAGAAATTTATACGCATTTGAATCAACAATATTTGAAAGAATCGTTGTCATTGCATCATCCAAGATTTAAGAAATAATTTATTCTGTTAAGAATTTAAGTACATCACGTTTTACTTCTGCAGATTTTTCCATCATAGGCACATGACCGCAAGAATCATAAATTATTTTCTGGCTGTTTTTTATATCACGTGCAAACATATCTGCATATTTAACTGGTAATATCACATCTTGTTTTCCCCAAATTATCAAAGTAGGACAACTTATATTTTTAATTTTTTCTTCATCTGGAAATTGATCAGAAGTTGCCATGGAGATAATATGCTTTAAATTTCCTTCACGGTTCCACATTTCATTTACTCTTTTAATTCTTGTTTCTGTTAAAATACTATTATTATAAAAAACACGACTAATTCCTTTTTTTGTCATAAATTTTGGTAGTCCTTTTTTTAATAATAACTGAACATATTTCTTTCTGAAAATTTCTGCATTTGCCGTTTTTAACGCTTCTCTCATGTCATATCCAGCACTATTAAACAATACCATTTTCTTCACATTTGCAGGTTGTTGCAATGCCAAATTCCAAGCCATCATTCCACCTAAAGAATTTCCTATCACAAACATAGAATCTAAATGAAGCGTATCTGCTAAAAATTTAAAGTATTCATTATATACTTGCTGAAAGTCGGTATTATCACCTTCTTTAGTTGGAAAATCGGACAACCCAAATCCAGGCAAATCTACACGTATCACACGATATTTATCATTCAATAAAGAATCCAAGATTTTAAAATCCCAGTTGCTTCCACCAAAACCATGTATCATCAAGATGGGAAAACCGATTCCAGTTTCAGTATAGTGTACTTCACCGCCTTTCCATTTTAAGAATTTAGAATTTGGGTGACTATATTTTTCTTTTAAATACGCTTTTGATAACGTCAAATCTTTTCTTCCATACACAGCATACAATAGTGCTATTACAATAATAACAATAACTGACAATAAAATTTTCTTGAACATAAACCGAATTTGTAATCATCAAAGATAAGAAAATAAATGTAAGCATTGATTTTCTTATGATAATCTGTTTACTCTAAGCTACATTATTATTAAAGAAATAGTAATAAAATACCATTTACGCATTGCTTTTGCCTTTTACTCATTATCTAAATATTGTAAAAAACAATTACATAAATTTAGTTCAACAAACAAAGAATATTTTTAATAACCAATAAAAAAAAGCCTATGAAAAACTTAATTCTATTTTGCATTATGTTCGCAGCATTAACGAACTATGCAGCAGACCACAACTTAGTACTTTATCGCACAGCTAATAAAGTAATCAGCACTTGGGAAAACAAAACAGTATTTTACACTAGCGAGAAGAAATGTTACACAGAAATTGAATTGGTAACTTTATATGCTGATTTCACATCTGTGAAAGTAAAGAAAGTAGTGCCGTGCGAAAAACCAAGTACAACAGAAAAATTCAATGTTCAGAATGAATCGGTAAAACAAACTAATCCTGAATTATCAAACACAAATGAACTATTGGCACAACGATGATTTAATTCCTAATTCCTCAAAATCATCGTTTTTATTTTTTGCGTGTTAACCTCGATATTTTTATCGAGGTTTTTTTATGCTAAAATGGAATTTATTTTTTCTAAAAATTCTGTGGGATTGTCTGCGTGTATCCAATGACCTGCATTTTTAATTTCAATAATTTGATTGCTTGGAAAAAACTTATCACATGCTTCAAAATTATCTTGGTTGATATAGTTAGACTGTTCGCCTTTTATGAAATAAGTTTTTCCTGAAAATTGATTTTCTATTCTCGGGAAATCCATCAAGGTTCTGTAGTTCAAAATCAGCGATTCGAAATTGCATTTCCATTCAAATTGTCCTTTTTCATTTCTTGAAAGGTTTTTCAAGATGAATTGTCGCACACCAAAATTATGAATACGTGGTTGCAAGAATTTATCTATGTCTTCTCTTTTTTCTGTTGATTTTAAAGGCGCTTCTGCCATCGCAAATAAAATAGATTCGTGTCCGCCATCGTAAAACGTTGGTGCAATATCTACCACAATTAATTTATCAATTAATGTTGGTTGCTGTAATGCCAATAACATAGCTGCTTTGCCACCCATAGAATGACCAATGATAGTTGATTTAGAAATATTTTGTTGTGCG
>JANNVS010000263.1:0-2978 GCA_031414515.1 Sphingobacteriales bacterium
GTCCTGTTATGAGTAAATCATAACAGGATTTTTTATACGCTTTCCATTAAAATAATTATTATTTTTACTTCCTAAAAGTAGTCGAGTATGCAATTTCTTCAAGCACCTTTTGAATGGTATATAGCCGGTCCATTAATTGCAATTAATTTGTTTCTATTACTATATTTTGGGCAAAGGTTTGGATTATCTACCAGTTTAAAAACGACTTGTGCTGCATTAGGCGCTGGAACAAAAAGTCCATTCTTTAAGTACGACTGGAAACAAGAATCATGGTTACTGATCTATATTTTAGGAACTGTTATCGGTGGTTTCATTGCTTTTAAATTCATGCATGCAGGAGACGCAGTTATTGTTTCTGAAAAAACAATCATAGCCTTAAATAATCTAGGAATAGTTGCAAATCAATCATTTGAGCCTGCTGAATTATTTTCTATTGAACAGCTTCTTACGCTTAAAGGATTTTTAATTTTGTTAGCAGGTGGACTTTTAATTGGATTTGGAACACGATGGGCAAATGGCTGCACATCAGGGCATGCTATTTCTGGATTAAGTGATTTTCAATTACCTTCATTAGTGGCAGTAATTGGTTTCTTTATTGGAGGTTTGATAATGACTCATTTTTTAATTTCAATAATTTTAAAATAGTATGCGAAATATAAAATTCTTATTACTTGGTATATTCTTCGGAATCGTTTTAGCAAAAGGACAGGTGGTATCTTGGTTTCGCATTTATGAAATGTTTCGGTTTGAATCATTTCATATGTATGGCATCATTGGTAGCGCCGTTATAATTGGTGCTTTGATTATACAATTTATTAAACGTAGTAACTTAAAAGCAATAGATGGTACACCTATTATTATAGAACCCAAACCTAAAACATATACAGCCAGTATATTTGGTGGTATTTTATTTGGATTGGGTTGGGCGCTAGTCGGAGCATGCCCAGGTCCAATTTATATTTTAATTGGAGCCGGTTTTTGGAGTTTCATCATTGTATTAATTGGTGCATTACTAGGAACATTTTTATATGGCATTTTAAAAGAGAAATTACCTCATTAAATAACACATCTAATAAATAAACAGTCAATTGTAAAGAATAAATTCTCAAAAATAAATTCTACTTTTGAAATTCAATAATTCTCAAATTCATTTACTTAATAATTAAAAAGATGGCATACGAAGATTTAGCACCAAAAGAATTTCTAGCGGCTTATAATAAACAAAAGAACAATGCCATTTTATTGGATGTTCGCACTGCAGCAGAAATAGAAGAAGCAAATATTGATGGATATCTTGCCATTGATATTCAACAACCTGGCTTTACAGAAAAAGTAGCTGGATTGGATAAAAGCAAAGCAATATTTATTTATTGTAGGAGTGGAAACCGCAGCGGACAAGCCTGCAGATATATGTCTACACAAGGCTTTGATAAATTATACAATCTGAAAGGTGGTATGATAGACTGGATGGACACGGAATTTGAATAATCTTCAGTTTTCACACAAAAATCTCATTATAAATTTGTTATAAAGAAAGCTAAATTGTTCCTGTTATTATGTTTTATTCAATAAATAAACACAATTATTGAATAAAACATAATAATTTATGCACTTTGATATATTATTTGCATGTAATTGGCATATTTATTAACTTTACCACATCAAGTTCTTTAACGATCGCCGCATCAAAAGATACTTAAAATTGTAAGGTGATGAAATTTGGCAGCCATGCCCTCTTGTCTCGAGGGTGAGGATCACGAAATAAAGTCAGAGTAGAACACTTTAGTGTGTAGGGGTTGACCACCAACTTTTGCTCTTTTCCTAATCGCCTTTTGGAGGTTCGAGTCCTTCTCTTACAGCAAGATAACTAAACTAAGTTATCCTATTTTAAATTAAACCGTTGATTTTCAACGGTTTTTTTGTGTTTAATCGTTAAAATTGATAAAGTAAAGTAACGTTTGATAAACCAGAACCGACACCCGACCCGACACCCAAACATAATTTGACGTATTTTTACATAGTTCAATTTTAGGAAGTATGTTAAATATCAATTTTAATCTTAGAGATGCAAAGGCTCAAACAGAAACACCTTTGAGAATAATCTTACGGTACAATAATCAAAAGTTAGTTTATTCCAGCGGATTAAAGATTAACCCGAAATACTGGAACGAGAAAGAGCAGACAGTCAAACAAACTGAAAAATTCAGAGAACATCCTGAATTTAATAGACTGCTAAGAAATCTAAAGGCAAGTATAAATAATGTGTTTATGCGCTATCTCAATGATAACGCAAACGAGATTCCCTCCACTACTACCTTAAAAAGCCTATTAGATATTAAATTAGAACGTGTGGAGGTAACGAAATACACCTATTTCACTTATTTCCAAAAGTATATCGACAACCAAAAGAATAAGTCCAATAAAAAGACAGGCAAAATAATTGCCAGTTCAACCATTGGAGTATATGAAAACACCCTCAATATCTTAAAGGAATATCAAACCACTTACAGACGTAGAATATCATTTGAAACTATTGATATGGATTTTTACCACGACTTTGTAGAACATCTAACAACAACTAAAAAACACTCACTTAATACAATAGGTAAAATTATAAAGAACGTAAAAGTTGTTTTAAATGATGCAACAGAAAACGGCTTTAATAAAAACCTAACTTTTAAAAGTAAACGTTTTATTGCACCCGCTGAACAATCATTTAGTATTTACATGAATGAAAGTGAGTTGCTCGAAATAAACGGTATCAATTTAAAGGGGAATAAAAAATTAGACACCGTAAGAGATTTATTTCTTATCGGTTGCTATACAGGATTGAGATACTCTGACTATTCAAATATCAAACCAGAGAATATAGATATTAAAAACAACCTTTTAGAAATACAAACTCAAAAGACAGGCGTTACGGTTGCAATCCCTTTACATAGTGTAGTGATTGGCATTTTAAAGAAGTATAACTATAT
>JANNVS010000264.1:0-2061 GCA_031414515.1 Sphingobacteriales bacterium
TTCTATGGATAGCTTAGGTGCCGTATTGGGTCCAACTTTTGCACTTTTATATCTATACTATTACCCAGAAGATTATAAGTCATTATTTTACATTGCTTTTATTCCAGGATTATTAGCAATAATTTCAACTCTTTTTCTTACCGATAAAAAAAAATTAATACTAAAACCAAAAACCACTACCTCATTTTTTTCATTTCTACACTACTGGAAAGAAAGTCCAGTAAACTATAAAAAGGTAGTAATAGGTTTGTTATTATTTGCGTTGTTTAACAGTTCGGACGTATTTCTCTTGTTAAAAGCAAAACAAGCTGGATTAGATGATACAATAGTCATTGGTATATATATATTTTACAATCTAGTATTTGCATTATTTGCTTTCCCAATTGGCATAATTGCAGATAAAATTGGATTAAAAAAGACTTTCATCTTTGGTCTATTCATTTTCGCATTAGTATATTTTGGTATGTCTTATAACACTAACATTTATCTGTTTTTTGTTTTGTTTTTCCTCTATGGAATTTATGCATCTGCCACAGAAGGTATTTCAAAAGCATGGATAAGCAATATAACTGACAAAAAAGACACCGCAACTGCAATAGGAACCTATGCTAGTTTTCAAAGTATTGCCACCATGATTGCTAGCTCTTTAGCAGGTGTAATTTGGTTTCAATTTGGTGCAACATTTACATTTTTAGTTACAGCAATTGCAACCTCTCTTATTGTTATATATTTTATACTGTTTATTAAAACTAAATCATAAAAAGATTAGATTGATTATTTAGTTGTAGTACTTGTTTATATTGAATTCTAAATGATGTATATAAAAAGCATAAATTTATATGATTCTAAAAGTAAGACATAAATAGCCTTTATAACATCAGAAAAACTTAAGTTATCAATAGTTGTGCATTATCCGTTTCATCAAAAAACGACACATCTATTATCTTTGAAAGTTATGGCAGATGAAGTTCTAAAAGAAAAGACAAAACGCACAAAAAAATCTTTGGCTGAAGAAAATATAGATGAAGGAACACCTACTCCAATTATTGATGAAGAAACGCTCAAAAAAGGATTTGGTTTATTTTTTCTCTTTATAGCTATTTTTGTATTTATAGCATTTTGTTCTTACCTATTCACTTGGAAAGTGGATCAGGATAAAGTATTGAATTTTTCATGGAAAATTATTTTTAGTAAAGAGGCTATCGTAGAAAATAGCATGGGAAGAATTGGCGCTTACTTATCTCATATCTTATTTTACGATATCTTTGGCATTACCAGTTTTTTTATTCCTTATTTCTTTTTTACAATAGGTATAAATCTCACATTTAATGAAAAAATATTTAAGCTTATAAAAATATTTTTTGCTTCATTATTATGGATTATATTTATTACTACATCCGCTTCTTTCATATTTGAAGATGCTTCTTTTCCATTTGGTGGTGGTATAGGTAAAAATAACTATGAATGGCTTTCTACACTGATGGGTAGATTAGGATTAGGAATATTATTAGGAATCATTGGTCTCTCACTTTTAGGGTTCAACCTAAAAGATGCATATGTAAAATTTGAAACATGGAAACAAGCATGGAATGAACGGAGAAAACAATATGCCTTAGAAAAAGAAAAGAATGAATCCAAGGCAATAGATGAATTCTATAAAGAAGAAGAATTAAAAAAAGAAGACGGCTATGAGATGGAAAGTATTATTCCAGAAGAAATAACACTACCTACACCACATTACGAAGATCAGACATTTGAAGTACTAAATGATACTGAAACGACACAAGAAATACCATCTATAAAAATGGAACTTCTTGAAAAAGAGGAATCAGAAATAGAAGTAGATAAACCAACAATAGAAACATTACCAAAAAAAGAAAAATTTACTCTAGAACCAGATTTCGAAATCGAAGAAATTCAGGCTTTTGGAACTATTGATGAAAGCCAAAATGTCAAAACTGAATCAGAACACTTTGGCTTAGATACTAAATTTGACCCAAGATTAGAATTATCAAAATATAAATTTCCAACTTTAGATTTACTAGAAGATCATGGTGGTGG
>JANNVS010000265.1:0-3274 GCA_031414515.1 Sphingobacteriales bacterium
CGTGAAATTTTAATGCCATTATCGCCAAAGAAACCAGCAAGCGAACCGAGTAAAATACCAATTAAACTTGCTATCGACATTGAAATTAAACCGATAATAAATGCAATACGTGTGCCGTGAATTAAGGCTGATAATATATCACGACCAATACCTTCAGTGCCGAGCCAATGCCTCCAGCGAACAGATGGCACATCTTGATTTCCGAATGGTGAAACGAAACCAAAGTTTAAAATATCTTGAGATGTTGGTGAATATGGAATTGGTGGCCTAATGGCAAAATCAAATTTTGCATCTGTCCAAATTATATTATTTAATTCTGGCGGAAACTGTCCTAATTTAAGCTTTACTGCATATTCTTTAAAAACAGGAAAATACGTTTTGCCTTGATAGGTGCAAACGATTGGCTTTTCGTTAGCTAAAAAATCAGCAAATATGGCAATAAACAACATGAATACTACAATGTAAAAAGAATATAAAGCACGCTTATTCTGTTTAAATTGTCGTTTCACATACGACCAATAATCTTGTTTTTGTTCTATTTCCATCTTTATTTTTTATCAAATTTTATTCTTGGATCTACTACCGCATATAAAATATCTGCTACCAAATATCCAACTAAAGTTAAGATTGCTGAAAACATTACAATGGTGTACACAACTGGATAGTTACGTGCTACTAATGCTTCGTAGGCAGTTTTTCCCATTCCAGGAATAGAGAAAATCAATTCCAAAGCAACTGCACCACTTATTGCCAATGGAAACACATTTGCGAACAAAGTAATAATTGGTAATAATGAATTTTTGATAGCATGTTTCCATAAAACTTTTTCTTCGTCTAATCCTTTTGCACGTGCAGTTCGTACGTAATCTTGTGAAAGTGAATTCACCATGGCACCACGCATCTGTCGGGAAATAAATGCCAAACCGCCATACGTATAGCAAATAATTGGCAATGTCAGATGCCATACATAATTGGTGAACTTTGAAAAGAATGACATATTTTCGGTTGACTGTGGCACACCAAAAGAAGGAAATAAATTGAAGAAATCGCCACCACCAAAAAACATGATCAATAAAGTGGCTACCCAAAAACTAGGTAATGAGTATAAAATAAATAAAGTAGTGGATATGGTTTGGTCTTTGAGACCATCTTTATTTTCGGCGGATGCCATGCCTAATGGTATGGCAATTAAATACGTAAGGAAAATCGAGATTATACTTAATAAAACTGTCCAGCGAATGGCTTCCCAAATAACTGTTTTTACAGGTTTCTCATCTTGATAAGAGATGCCAAAATCACCTTTCATAAATTTAGTAATCCATTGATGGTATTGATTATTAGTGCCGTACCAATGAATTGCAGGAATTAAATTTTTGCTTGTCGTTGCCTTATTTACAACATTGTTAAATGCATCTTGTGTAGTTGTTAAAGAAGAAGCTAATGTTTTTATCGATGCCGTAGAATCTAATTTAGATTGGATAGATTTAAATGCAATTTGAACAGAATTTTCTTCTGGTTCCGTGTATAACTTTTGAATTTCTTGTTTGATTTCTATTAACGCATCTGCATTTGTCGAATCACTTGCAATATTTCCTGTATTAATTTCTAGGTCTTTTATAGATTTGTAATAAGCATCAATTTGATTCCAGTTACCATATTTATCTACTAATTTTTTTAAATTTTGTCGTTGAAATTTTTTAGGAATGGTATATAGATCTTTTGGTGTTGCCTGATTAGAAATGCTAAAATAAAAAGTAGGCAAATCCAAACCAAGTTGTGTGCGTTTAGCAATATATGCATTTTCTGCTGCTTGCGCATTTGCAGAGCTACCCATTTCACTATTTGAATTTAGCATTTGCTCCACTGGATCACCTGGCACACTTGTACTTAAAAAAAAGGTAAGCAACGAAATCATAAATAACGTTGGTATAAAAAGCAAAATTCGTTTAAAAATATATTTTAGCATATCGAAATTTCTCTAAATAAATTAATCTTCTACCTTATACCCTTTTTTTACTTTAAATCCTGCAAACCATACACCTGGATATGCAGAAGGTCCTGCGTTAATATTCTCAAATCTATTATGAACGCAATTTCTGTATTTCTGTACATATAAATAGATATATGGAACCTGTTCGTGTTCTATTACTTGTAATTGATAGTATAATTCTTTTCGTTTGTTTTCATCAAACTCTATACGTATCTCCTCTAATAACTTATCTGTTTTGGCATTTCCGAAACTCATATAATTAGAACCTCCGTTTGATGCAGAAGTATGGAATATTTGTTTATTATCATCTAAACCTGGGCTGCTTACCCAGCCTTGATACCAAATTTGACAGTTATGTTTTTTTAATTCATCTTGAAATAAAGACCATTCTAATGATTTAATAGTTAGATTAATACCTACCTGATAAAAAGAACGCTGCATTAATAAACCCACCATTTCTCTTAAGCTATTACCAGTATTGTAATTGTAGGTTATATCAAAATTTGTTTTATTTCCATCAATTACTTTATCCAAAATACCATCACCATCTGTGTCTTTCCAACCTGCTTCTTTTAATAAAACTTTAGCTTTTTCAATATCAAAAGGATAAAATTGTATTGCAGGATTTATCAAGTCTTTTTTCATTGGCAAAATAGTGCTATTCGTTCGTACACCTTTATTGTAAATTACTTTCTCTACTATTTGGTCTACATTTGTCAAATAACACAATGCTTGTCGGACTTTCACATCACTTAATATTTTATCTTTATGATTTAATCCAATTGCCTGATAGGCTAACTGTGTCGGTTCTACTTTATAAAAATTCTTTGTAAACTTTGGTGATTTATCTAAGTCAACATAATCTTTTACCGGTGTTACATAAATAAAATCAAGCTTTTCATTTTTAAGTGCCGTTAGCGCAGTAGTAAAACTATTAATAGTCACAAAAACCAATCGTTTTGGATAAGCCTCAAAGAATATATTCTTATCTCTTACTTTGTCGCCCCACCAATTCTTCTTTCTTTCTAATGTCAATCGTTGTCCAGTTTCCCAGCTTACAAATTTATAAGCACCAGAACCATGCACAAATTCAGCTTCACGCATAGTTTGTTGTGAATTGAAAAAATCAGAAAACTCTTTTACATTCTTATCGTCTGTACATGCGGGATTTTCTATTACTAATTCAGCTATTGTATATTTTTTTAGTAATCCCTTTGCATCATAAACATATTCTGGTAAAATGGTAATTTCATAAGCAGTACCTTCTACTGCACCAATGTTCTT
>JANNVS010000266.1:0-1645 GCA_031414515.1 Sphingobacteriales bacterium
GTAATATCTTGAGACATCGAATCTCTGCAACCTTCCAGATTTGTAGAATTTAATTTAATAGTATAGTTTCCTTCAGTAGTATATGAAATAGTAGGAGTTGTGTTAGTTGAAGAGGCGCCATTGCCAAAATTCCAACTACAAAAAATGGGCGCATAATTAGAACTTATAATTGGTACTGTACTGGTATTTGTACAAAGTGGAGATGCAACAGTTGCATTTACAGTAAATTTTTCCACGCGCACAGCATTTGTAATCGACTTAGTAGTAGAACAATTATTTTGATCTTTTACGGTAAGTGAAACGTTATAATTTCCTTGACTGTTATATGCATATGTTGGATTCGCATTCGAAGATGTATCACCTGTTCCGAAATTCCATTTATAGGTTACAACCGTTGATGCTACTATTGTACTCTGAAATATTGCATTAAATGGAATCAAACAAGTTTGAGATTTATTTACTAAAATATCTACTGTAGGTGCTACTGCCTTTTTAATAAAATCCCTTACAGTCAATGTGTTTTTACAGCCATTTCCATCTGTTACAATTAATGAAACGGTAAGGTTGCCACTAAAAGTATAAGTGTGTAATGGATTCCGTCCGACTTCAGTTCTGCCGTCACCCATATCCCAAAGCCAATTTGTTATAGGTGCATCACCAACTGTTGATTGATCAATAAATTGAACATTAAAAGGTACGCAACCTGTTCTTGGTGTGGCATCAAATGTAGAAATAGGATCTTTAAAAACAGTAATAATCTTTGTAATAGTAGACGTCTGATTTCCTTTGAAAATAGTAAGTTTGATATTATAAACTCCAGCCTGATTAAAAATTGCACTTGGACTGCATTCATCTGATGTGTTACCATTTATGCTTAAATCCCAAAAACAACTGTCTTGATTTCCTAAAGAAGTATTTGTTAATGTAACATACAAAGGTGCACAACCTCTATCCTTACTCATGGTAAAGTTAGCAGAAAGCTGAGCATATATTTGCGATGTAGAAGCTAAATTAATAGCAAACAATATCAAAGCAGAATATACGACACTATCAGAAGACCGAATAGGTCTTCGCAATAAGCGATATAAAAAATTCACGAGACATGGGGTTTATGTTCGTTACAATAATACATAAGTTTAATGTAATTGTCAACTATTAAGCAAAAAAAGCTAATTTTAATTATATTTCTTGATTTAGAACAAGAAACACATCTAAAATCATTCGTTATTTAACCGACTAAAAGAATTAAAATTTATGAAAGGAATTGCTTTTTTATCTGTTATTCCAATGCGAAATGAACCTTCTGACAAATCAGAAATGATAAATCAAATATTATTTGGTGAAACATTTGTAATCATAGAAAAACATGAAAAATGGAGCAGAGTAAAACTACATCATGATAAGTATGAAGGTTGGATAGACAACAAACAATGGAAATTAATTAATTATAAATCTTCAAAAATAAATAAAAACATCGTTGTTAAATCATTGTTTCTAATAACTAAAAATATAATTTATCCATTAGGTAGTCTTGTTAATTTTGAAGTAAGACAAAATAAAAAAAATATTTTACAAACAGCTAAAATGTTTCTAGAAACACCATACCTATGGGGTGGACGCACATGTATGGGAATTGACTGCTCTG
>JANNVS010000267.1:0-2443 GCA_031414515.1 Sphingobacteriales bacterium
AAAAAGGTACTATCATCATGTACTTATTATCTGATGCAGCACAAATAGAAATGTGGCCAACCGTGAAAAAACATTTAACTGCAGGAAAAGCATTGTACTTTTCGCATGGTTTCGGAATTACCTATAAAGAACGCACAGGAATTATTCCACCAACAGATGTAGACGTAATTTTAACTGCACCAAAAGGTTCAGGAACATCTTTACGTAGATTATTCCAAGAAGGAAAAGGATTGAATTCATCTTACGCAATTTTCCAAGATGCAACAGGACGCGCCTACGACAGAACAATTGCATTAGGTATCGGAATTGGATCAGGCTATTTATTTGAAACCACTTTTCAGAAAGAAGTATATTCTGATTTAACTGGCGAACGTGGCGTTTTAATGGGTGCATTGGCTGGCATCATGGAAGCACAATACAATGTATTGCGCGAAAACGGACACTCACCATCAGAAGCATTTAACGAAACAGTAGAAGAATTAACAGAATCATTAATCAAATTAGTATCTGAAAATGGTATGGATTGGATGTATGGCAATTGCTCTACAACTGCTCAACGTGGTGCATTAGATTGGAAAGGACCTTTCCGTGAAGCAGTTTTACCGGTATTCAAAGATTTATATGCAAAAGTGGCAGCTGGTGAAGAAGCACAACGCTCTATCGATACCAACTCACAACCAGATTATAGAGAAAAATTAGAAGTAGAATTAGCAGAAATCAGAAATTCTGAAATGTGGCAAGCAGGAAAAGCTGTGAGAAGTTTGCGACCTGGAAAATAGACGACTACATGTCATTTCGAGCTTCGCGAGAAATCTTGCTTGAAATAACAAAAATAATGTTTTAAGAAGCCATCGCATTAGCGATGGCTTCTTAATTGTTGGAATGATAACTATTGAATCACTCGGTCATTCATATATACGTATAATCGCTCTACTAGCCAGCAAAATAAAGCCCATGCAGGAAAATAATCTAGTCGAATTAAACCCATTATATGACAACCAGATGTATATTTCCAAGGACAACTGCCTAAAATTGTTTGTAATATAAATCCTGCTGAAAATTCTACAATATAAATTAACAGAACATAAATAATTAGCCTATATATTATATTGTAAACTTTAATTCTGTCATAAAAATAATGACCAAGAATTGGTATAAGTGCGTATATAAAAATCATCCAAACATATGAATCTCCAGCTAATGATGAAAGTGGCTTGCCACATGGCGCTGTATTATTTATTAGGTTTTGGAATGCAGTAAAAACAACTTCTGTTGTTATACCCAAACAAGAAAAAACAATGATCATAAAAATAGTATGGCCTCTTTTATATTTACTAAATGGCATAAAATGAATTAAATTTTAATTTTTATTAATAGCAATATAGATAATTATTCTTCTAAAAAAAATAAATAAAGTTAATATTGAAGATATTCTATTTATCCTATACAACATCTAATAGATAGCTATATATTGAAAAAGTATTTTTCATGTATTTTGATTTCACCATATAATGACTTTTGTTTAAAATCATCAACAAAAGTGCATAAGCTCTCATTTTTTACATGCCAAAAATATTTCAACTTTATATTGGAATAATATTTGTATTTATTCGTTATCATTCATATTTAAACACATATTATGCGTAAGATTTTTTTTCTTATACTTATATCTTCTAACTTTTCTTTGATATCGTTTTCTCAATCTACTTTTAAGCAAACCGATATTCTAAAATCTTATAAAGAAGCGGAAGAATTAATCAATTTGGGTAAGTATGCAGTTGCACAACCTTTTTTGCAAGATTTCATTCAGAAATATGAAAATAAAACATTAGATAAATCGAATTTGATTTATGCAGATGCAATTTATTTCAAAGCATTGTGTGAAAAGGAAACGGCTTCACCAGAAGCAGAAAAAGATTTACAATACTTTGCAGATAATTTTAAAGGACATCCCAAAACAAACAACGCTTATTTCCATTTGGGCGATTTAGCGTATGCTAAAACTAATTACAATGATGCTATAGCCTTTTTTGATAAAGTAGATGAAAAATCATTAACGGGAAAAGATGTGTCTGAATTTCAATTTAAACGCGCTTTTGCAATTTTTGCATTGAAGAAATTCAGTCAGGCAAGAATATTTTTTAATAAAATTGTTACTAATAAAAAACATCCTTACCATGAAGAATCTAATTATTATTCAGGACTATCAAGTTATTATTTGAAAGATAATAATGCAGCTTATAAAAGTTTCCAGCAATTAGAAACATCTAAAAAATATGGCAAAATTGTTCCTTATTATATTGCAGCAATAAAATTTATTAATAAAGATTATAAAGGAGTAATTGAGTATGCTGAACCAAAACTAAAAGAAAATGTAAGCTATCAAAATGAAATAACACATTTATTAGGTAATTCTTTTTATGAATTAAAAGATTTCAACCAA
>JANNVS010000268.1:0-5617 GCA_031414515.1 Sphingobacteriales bacterium
AACGATTTAGTTCGTGAAGAATTTGATAGTCGGTTTTTGACTAAAGACATTAAATTTATTTATCTCGGCGGATTAGATTTAATGGCAAAACTAGGCTTAAACTATGGTAAAAGCACTAAAAATAAACTCATCAAACGTTCAGATATTATACTACAAACAGGACAAGTATATGAGTTGTATAATTTTGGATATATACAAAATAGCAATGGCGATATTAGAAAAAGGAATATCAGATGGAATACTGACACCTTGTTTTATCAATTCAAGTATTAATCTAAGAAAAGTTGTTTTTTTATAACTTAGTTCACCCAGAGGCTCCGATTCTTCGGAGCTTTTTTATTAGATGTCATATCTAACGCTATTTTAGTTTAGTAAAATATTTCTATCTTTAAAATGGAATGAAAATAAAAAACATCATAAGATTACTTTATACGATGTGCTTTTTATTTAGTAATTTTTTTTTGTTTTCACAAGAATATAGAAATTCAGGCTTTTCAAAACCTATGAATTTGCCGTTTAAATTAGCTGGTTCGTTTGGCGAGCCACGTAAAGATCATTTTCATTCTGGTATTGACATTAAAACAAATGGTGTTGAAGGCGAGCCTGTGTTTGCAATTGGAGATGGTTATATTTCGCGAATCAGAGTTTCGCCTTATGGTTATGGAAAAGCGATTTATATTACACATACGAATGGTTTTACAAGCGTATATGGACATTTGAGCAAATTTTACGATGCGATAGAAAAATATATTCATGCACAGCATTATTTACTAAAAAAATCAGAATTAGATTTGACTTTAGATGCGAAATTATTTTCTGTAAAACAAAATGATATCATTGCATTTTCAGGAAACACCGGTGGCAGCACGGCACCGCACCTGCATTTTGAAATCCGAAACACTAAAACCGAACACGCTTTAAATCCATTAGATTTTTATCCAAGCAATTTTTATGTAGATACGATTCCACCGCAGTTGAATCGAATAAAGATTATTTCACTAAATGATGATGGTGTTTATTACTCAATTAGTGATTCATTTCGTTTAAAGAAAGAGAATAATATTTACAAACCATTTGATTCGATTCTTTTAAGAAATGAATCAAAAATATTAATTTCTCTTGAAGGATTTGACAAACAAGACAATTCAGAAAACAAGAATGGTATAAAAACAATAGTAATTTATAAAGATGATAGTGTTGTTTTTAAATACAACCTTGATGATGTAGACTTTAGCTCTACACGTATGTGTAATGCTTTCATTGATTACAATGAAATGATGAATAACAATGGATATTTCTACAATTGTTACAAACTAAAAGGAAATCAACTTAATTATTATTCAAGTAATGGATTACTATCGCTTCCAGAAGGAGAAAATCGTTTTAGGATATATTGTTTTGATTATAATAACAATGTTTCTGAAATTAGACTTAATATATTACGTGATGGAGATATGGCAACTGCATTAGCAATTAATCAAGACAGCAATGTTGTTTCCAAATCGGTAAGTTTTATAAAAGAAGATTCTATTCTCAACTCATCTTTTAAGATTAAATTTCCTGCTTATTCACTTTACGACAATATCCTATTAGAAGTTGCTAAAGTAAATATTAGTCAAATTACATACGCGGTTTCAAACTCACAACAACTTGTCCCACTTCACAAACCAGCCAAAATAGAATTCAAATCTTATATCAAAAAAAATAGAAATAAAATTGTAGTTGTAAGACAAGATAATAATGGAAAAGAAACAGCATTAAAAACAACTTTTGATAAAACTAAATTTTATGCAGACACCAAAGAACTTGGTACATTCTATTTAAAATATGATACAACAAAAGCAGAAATACAAATCTTAAATCTGAACTACGAAATCTTAAATAAAAAGATGCAGGCAAAAATTTCAGATAATCTTTCAGGCATCGATACTTACAACGGTTACATCGACAACAAATGGGTGAACTTTTATTATTATGCAAAAAACGACGTGATACAATATAATTTTGATGAATATTGTACTAAAGGTGAACATCTTTTAAAAATCATTGTTAGTGATAAAGTTGGAAATAAAACAACCGTTCAACAAAAATTTATTTATTAAATTCAACAATTCTATAATTCATTAATTCTACAATTATGTTAACAAAAGGAACCAAAGCACCAAAAATAAAAGGTGTAGACTTTAAAGACAAAACAACTGTACTCTATTTTTATCCAAAAGATGATACACCAGGCTGCACTGCAAACGCGTGTGATTTCAGAGACAACTATGCATCGCTAACTAAAAAAGGATTTACTATAATTGGTGTTTCGCCGCAAGACGAAAAGTCGCACAACAAATTCAAAGCAAAATACGATTTGCCTTTCGAACTAATTCCAGATACTGATAAAACCATTGCGCAGGCTTACGAAGTTTGGGGCAAAAAAAAATTTATGGGTAAAGAATACGAAGGCATTTTACGCACAACTTTTGTCATTAATGAAAAAGGTGTGATTTCAACAATAATTGATAAAGTAGACACAAAAAATTCTTCTAAACAATTATTGGAAGCGGTTGCGAAATAATGAGAACCGTCATCTATTGATTTACATCACTAAAAACGGTTACACATATTTTCTTCACTGAAATTATTCATTTTCATAATAGGATATTGAAATATATTTTCGTAAATTTAATTAAATGAATTTGCCGGAAACCGATTCAGATGTAAGTGCCCTAAAAGAATTACTGCAGGTGAAATACAGTCAGTTGAATGCGCTACTTGAAGCAACAAAAGCGATCAACGACAATGTATCTTCAGAAGGATTATATCAAATTTACAAATATACTTTACATGAACAAATTAGAGTTAAACAAATTGGATTGTTTATGTATGATCAGGCATGGAAGCGTGTCGTTTGGGAAAAACAGGAACAAGATTTCTACATTCCTATCCAATCACATTTTGAAAATTATAAAACAGCAAAAGAACTAACTGATGAGGAACAATTAGTTTTTGGTGGATTTAAATATATAGTACCAGTATATCATAAACAAGAACCATTGGCCTTGGCACTTTTAGGTGAAATCGATGAAGATATTTCACATCAGAAAAATGAACTCTTAGAATTCACACAAATTTTTACGAATATAATTACCGTTGCCGTTGAAAACAAAAGACTGTTCAGGAAAGAAGTGGAGAAAAAACAATACGACAAAGAATTAGACTTGGCTTCAAAAGTACAAGGCATGCTGATACCAAAAAAATTACCGAAAAATAATCTTTACGAATTCTCAGGATTATACTTGCCATATAAAGGAATTGGAGGTGACTATTATGATGTTATTCATATCAATAAAGATGAATTTGTATTTTGTATCGGTGATATTTCGGGCAAAGGTGTAGCAGCTGCGTTGGTGATGGCAAATCTACAAGCTTATTTAAATGCTACCTTAGGATTGGGTTTTAAAAAAGAAAAATTAATAGAAAAATTAAATCAAAAAATATATTCGATTACAAACGGTGAAAACTTTATTACACTGTTTATTGCAAAATATAATATCATCACACGTGAATTAGAATATTTGAATGCTGGACACATGCCTCCTATTTTACTGCATGAAGATAAAATCGAACAATTAGAAATAGGAAGCACTTTATTAGGTATTTTTGAAGAATTACCAAGCGTTAAATTTGGTAAAATAACAATAAAGCCAAACACTACAATTGTAAGTTTTACAGATGGTTTGACAGAAATGGAAGATGAAAATGAGCAACAATTTGGTGTGGAAAGACTACTGGAATTCAGTAGAAATAATTATCGTTTAGGTCCAGATATTTTTAATAAAATTTTATACGACTACGTCAGCAAATTTAAAGGAAACGTTCTTTTTAACGATGACATTAGTGTGCTTACAGCAAAATTCATGTAACATCCAATAATTCGTTATTACAGAAAAATCAGGTAATCATTTTCAATATCTATTTAGCTTTCTTCTAAAGATACATTTCCAGAACTAAAATTTACCAGCAACGCTAAACACATAAAAAATAAAGAACCAACTTTATTGGCTTCTACCAAGTCGCTCAATGTATTATTCAATAAAAAAACAATAATGCATAATGTAATTGCAACGATATATTTTTTTTGAGAAGAAGAAGAACTATTATAAACTTTCTGCGCACTCAATAAAATAACAGCTATCAACACGATATATAAAACCAATGCCGGAAAGCCTTGCTCTGTAAGCAACAACAAGAAATAATTATGTACGGTTGATTTTTCTTCATTATCACTAATGTACGTTTCATAGGCTGTAACCGTATACTTTTTATAATTCGTAACAAAATTATTTGGACCAACACCAACCATAGGATTCTCTTTAGATAAATTAACAGCAGCAATCCATCTGTAAAAGCGCTCTACAGTACTCATATCTTCCATTTCAAAAGTAGAAGTAAGATGCTCTGCTAATTCATCATGATAAATAGTATGATCATAATTTGGTGAATAAGTAAGGTATTTATTGTCTTTAAGAATGTATGCGCAAAAAACAATTGCAACCACACCTGAAAAAATCAATACGTACTTTGTTAAATTAAAACGCAACACTAAAAGATAGGCAAGCATTGCGCCAACTGCTAACCATGCGCCACGTGTATATGATAAATAAATAGCTGCAATAAAAACAGGAATTGAATATTTTAATATTTTATGCCGCACATAATTTTTAGGATACCAGCTTTTTGCTAAAAAAATAATTGGCAAAAACATCGTAATAAAAACAGCATAATTTACGTGATTCCGATAAATTGGATGCACTGCTTTAGTAATATTATCGAATGTAAATTCCATCATTCCATGATGCACCAATACGTAAAACACGCTTAAATAAGTAGGTATAAATAAACACCAAAAAAAGGACTGAATTGATTTTTTACTTCGTAATAATAAAATTGGCAATATAAAAAAGCCTAACAAGTACCATGATTTTGCCAACACGTATTTTATAGACAAAACAATATCAGTTGAAAATAGTGTAACAAAAATGCTCCATCCAAGCATTAGTGAAAGTATAATAAAAACAGGATGCTTGAAGGAATTGCACTGCAACTCTTGTTGATTAAATAACAAATAAAATATGGTGCAGACTGCCAATAATATTACGATTGGTTCAGATGGCAAATCTGTGCCAAAACTGCCAATATATGATTCTACAGAAAAGGGCAACACCAATAACATCATAAAAAAAACAACTCGAAAATTGAGCAGTAGTAATGTCAAAAAGAATAAAGCGAATGGAATTATAAAATAAAAACTGCGTTCGAAATAAATGCCAGTTGCAAAGAAAGCAACAGACAATAAACCACCTAGCCAGAAGAGCAGCTTCTCATGTTGAGCAAAGAAATCAGGAACGTTGAAATCCGTATTTGTCTGCATGTTTGTATAATTCTATTATCAAAGCTAAGAAAGAAGCAATAGCAAACGCAGCGATAGCTGCACCTAACACAATTAACCAACGCACAGGTTTTGCTTTTTTTACTGCAGGTGATGGCTCTTCTACCACATATAATGTCTTAAATTCTGATGAAGTCGATACTGCATATTGATCTCTTATCGACATTAATTTTTTTA
>JANNVS010000269.1:0-6010 GCA_031414515.1 Sphingobacteriales bacterium
GTGAAGGCGCGAAAACAGTGTTGCCATCAAAAGCAAATGCAAAAATAAGCATGCGTTTAGTGCCGAACCAATCTTCTAAAAAAATAGCAGAATTATTTACCAAACATTTCGAGAAAATTGCACCGAATACAGTAAAAGTAAAAGTAACAGAACATCATGGCGGCGAACCTTATGTAACACCAATAGATTCTATTGAATACAAAGCAGCGGAAATGGCATTGACAGAAACATTTGGTAAAAAACCGTTGGCAATGCGCAATGGTGCAAGTATTCCTATTGTGGCGCTATTTGAAGAAATATTAGGATTAAAATCTGTGTTGATGGGTTTTGGTTTAGACAGCGATGCGATACATTCACCAAACGAACATTACGGTTTGTTCAACTATTTCAAAGGCATTGAAACAATTCCGTATTTTTATAAATATTATGCAGAACTAAAAAGATAATTGTTGAATTAGAGAATTGTAGAGTATGATAGAAACACCAACAACATTAATTCTTGGAGCTGGAGCAAGTATGCCTTATGGTTTTCCATCAGGAAGTAAATTAGTAGATGATATTATTAATCTACTACCAGTAAATAATTATATTATTAGAGGTGAGACCTATAGATTGCCATCAAATAAATTTATTGATTCATTAAGAAAACTAAATTATAATGATAATTTCCTTTGTCAATTTTCTGAAAGTCTAAAAGGTTCAAAGTTATATTCAATAGATTCTTTTTTGGAAATAAATGAACAATATAGAGACTTGGGTAAATTGTGTATTGCACAAGTTTTGTATAAATATGAAGATGCTAATAATTTGCTAAATATAGAAGGAGAAGAAGACTGGTACAAAATACTATGGAATAAACTTAAAACAAAGAATATTGATCAGTTTAAAAATAATAAATTGTCTGTTATAACGTATAATTATGATAGATCTTTAGCGTATTATCTTTTAAATTGTATTAAAAACACTTACGGCGTAAATGATTCAAATGCATATATAGCATTAAGAGATACTATAAAGATAATTCACATACATGGGAAACTTGGATATTTTGATGTTGAAATGGAACATAATAAACTTAAAAGAGATGATTTTTTTGAGTATAATTATGGCAATAATCAAATAGACACATATGATGTAAATTTAATTAGTAAATCAATCAAAATTATTCACGATGATAATATAAATGAAAGTGAAGAATTAAAACAAGCAAATGAAATCTTGGCTTCAACAGAAAGGGTTTGTTTTTTGGGTTTTGGTTTTGCAGAAGACAATATGAATAGATTAAAGTTTAATTTTAATTTAAGCTCTATGCCAAGTCATATGCCAGTATATGCATCTGCATTAGGATTAAGTAATTTGCAAGTAGAAAGACTATTAATGAAATATAAATTTTTGAATAAACATCACATACATAATCAAGGTGGAGCAGAATGTCATGAATTCTTAAAACATCATATTCTTTTATAAATTTACATACTACAACTATACAATTCAATACTTGATAACACGCGATACCATAGCAAAAATTTTAGATACGGCTCAGATAGAAGACGTGGTGCGTGATTTTGTCAATCTCAAAAAATCAGGTTCTATACTAAAAGGAAATTGTCCTTTCCATCAGGAAAAAACTCCATCATTTGTAGTCAATCCAAACAAAAATATTTTTAAATGTTTTGGCTGTGGAAAAGGCGGTGACAGTGTGAGTTTTATGATGGAACACGAAAAGTTTACGTTTCCAGAAGCATTGCGTTATCTCGCCCAAAAATATCATATTGAAATTGAAGAATCACAAGTTTCTGTTGAAGATAAACAAGAACAAGATGAGAAAGAAAGTTTGCTTATTGCATTGAATTATGCAGCAAAATTTTATCAAACGCAACTCACAGAAACAGAAGATGGCAAAGCTATTGGTTTGTCGTATTTTAAAGAACGTGGTTTTTTAGATGATACCATAAATACGTTTCAACTTGGTTATTCGCAAGATAGTTTTGATTTGTTTTATAAACAAGCAATCAAAGATGGGTACAACGAAGAGATTTTATTAAAAGCTGGATTAATCAAAGAAAAAAATGGTAAGCATTACGATTTTTTCCGCGACAGAGTCATGTTTCCAATCTTCAATGTTTCAGGAAAAGTAGTAGCCTTTGGTGGTAGAATGCTGAAGTCAAACAAACCGGAAAATCCAAATATTTACAATCCAAAATACATCAACACTGCGGAAACCGATGTATATCATAAAAGCCAAGTGTTATATGGTATTTCGCACGCAAAACCAGACATTAGAAAACACGACGTTTGCTTTTTGGTAGAAGGTTATACCGATGTGATTTCTTTGTATCAGGCTGGTATTAAAAACGTTGTAGCATCGAGTGGAACGGCATTGACGAAAGAGCAAGTGCAACTCATCAAGCGCTTCACACAAAACATGGTGATTTTGTACGATGGCGATGCAGCAGGTATAAAAGCAGCGATGCGTGGTTTAGATATTGTGTTGGAACAAGGCTTGAACGTGAAGTTAGTTTTGTTGCCTGATAACGAAGATCCAGATTCGTTTGTCAAGAAAAACGGCACGGATTTTACTTTAGATTTCATAGAAAAAAAACAACAGGATTTTATTTTATTCAAAGCAACGCAAGGCATTGAAGAAGTAAAAAATGATCCGATAAAAAAATCGGAAGTCATAAAAGATATTGTTGAAAGTATTGCAAAAGTTGACGATAATATCAAGCGACAATTATACATCAAACATTGTGCAGACATTGTAGATGTGCCGGAAAATATTTTGGTGAATGAAGTCAATAAAATTCGCACGCAGCGTTTCAAAAAATCAAAAGAATTAAATCAAGAAGAAGCAGAATCGATTAATAATTTTGTAAAAACGGATGAAGATCACACGCAGCATATTTCTAAAACACCAAAATTATATCATCAGGAAAAAGATATTATTCGCATTTTATTAGAGCACGGCGACAAAGAAATGACAGACGAACATTCTGTTTCAGAATACGTGATTTTTGAGTTGGTTGATATTGAATTTAAAAACGATGTTTTCGGAAAAGTCATTAAATTATATATGGATGCTTATCGGAATGAACTTCCATTAGTAGATGTAAAAAATCTGAATAATATTAGAGACGAAGATGTGAAAAGTTGTTTGGTAGAATTGATGTCGTCACAATATGAACTGAGTCCGAACTGGTTTGCCAAACACGAAATTGTGGTGAAAGATGCCAACCGAACCTACAAAACTGATGTGGTTTCTGCCATGCAGCGGTTTCGTTATTATAAGGTTGCTGAAATAATAGATATTATTGGTGAAAAGATAAAGAAGTCAGATTTGAGCCAAAATTATGAAGAAAGCGTTGCCGCAATTCTAAAACATATGGAATTGAAAGAAACCCAAAAACAACTAGCCAAAGAAATCCAAACTGTAATTCATCCAGGCTAAAAGTCATTAATAATCAACATTCTAAGCAAATGACTATTAACTAATCACTAATAACTTCATCAAACGGAACGATTTTTGTAACTTCGCCGTTTAATTGACGACGAATAAATAAAGAAAGAGTGAAATCTCAAATCTTAAATCTTAAATCTTAAATTCTATTATGTTACTATTTGCCATAGGCGCAACCGCTACCAAAGTCATCTTATTAATTTTAAGTTTATCTATCCTGATAGTCTTACATGAATTAGGACATTTCATTCCGGCTAAATTATTCGGAACTAAAGTGCATAAATTTTATTTATTTTTTGACTTCTTATTTCCATTTCCAAACATTGGAAATTTCGCATTATTCAAAAAGAAAATAGGTGATACAGAATACGGTTTAGGCTGGTTTCCTTTTGGCGGTTATGTCCAAATTGCTGGTATGGCAGATGAAACACAAGATGCTGAAACGCTGAATAACAGTGCGCCACAACCTTGGGAATTTAGAAGTAAACCAGCTTGGCAGCGTATGATTATCATGGTAGGTGGTGTTACGGTAAATATGATATTAGCCATGGTTATTTTCACTGGATTATTATGGAATTACGGAGAAGAATTTTTGCCAATGAAAAATATGACCAATGGTATTATGGTGGTTGATTCTTTAGCGTTTGAAATAGGATTACAAAATGGCGATAAAATTATTTCTATAGATCACCAGCCTGCAGGAAATTTTGAAGAATTCCAAAAAGACATGGTCTTAAATGAAGCAAAAAATATTACGATAGAAAGAAACGGACAACAACAAGATATCAATTTCAAAGAAGGATTTTTATCAAAACTAATGAAACAAAAGAAAGCTGCATTCATTTTACCACGTGTGCCAAGTGTAGTTGCACAAGTACAAGATGCATCTGGTGCTGCAAACGCAGGTATGAGAATAGGTGATAAGATAACAGCTATAAACGGAGTCTCTACACCATTTTATGACGTTGTAAAAACTGAGATTACTGCAAACAAAGGGAAAGCAATTAAGGTATTAGTAGATAGAAAAGGTCAATCGGTAGAATTACAAGGCGATGTTTCTAAAGAAGGATTATTTGGCTTTGGAACACAATCGTATGCAGAATTATTAAAAACAGAACGAGTAAATTACAATTTTGCAGCTGCAGTACCTGCAGGAATTGAAAGAGCAATTAGTACATTGAGTAATTATTTCAAGAGTTTAAAAATGTTATTTACTTCGAAAGAAGTAAAAGTAAAAGACAGTTTAGGTGGATTTATTTCCATAGGAAAAATGTTTCCTGATACTTTTGACTGGGAACATTTCTGGGTGTTAACAGCAACGATTTCTGTGATACTGGCATTTATGAATATTTTACCAATTCCAATGTTGGACGGTGGCTACGTGGTATTTTTATTATATGAAATGGTAAGAGGCAAACCAGTGCCAGATAAGGTACAACAATACGCACAAAGCGTTGGTATGTTCATCATTTTAGGATTATTGTTATTTGCAAATGGAATGGATGTTGTAAGAGCAATTTTCAATTAAAATAATTTCTTGAAACTTATTTTTTGAATGTGCTTTTTTCTTTATCTTTGCAATCCGTTCTTTTTTAAAGTAAGCAGTATTAAGTAAGCAGTAGGCAATTCTATAAAACTACTTACGACTCACGACTTATAACTTACGACTAATGAATGCCGAAGTGGCGGAATTGGTAGACGCGCACGACTCAAACTCGTGTACGCAAGTGTGTGGGTTCGATTCCCACCTTCGGTACAACTCTTTTTTATAAATGCGACGTAAATAAATTATTTATGTCGCATTTTTTAATTTATTGATCGTTAAAATTGGAAAGGTTTTATATATTTAATAGTTCAAACATAATTTCTATAACTAGAGTATATATATTCCAATAAAACAATATGCGATTCTCATATCTATACAAATTCATTTTGTTAACAATATTATTCATTGGGTGCAAGAAAAATATTCCTGAGACATCGTCATTGAATCTTATTTCAAATGATAATTATTCGACTATTACACTTTATCCTAAAGACATGGTTTTTAAAAACGGAACTGTTGATGGTAAAGGCTGGGTTATAACTAAACTTTATTCTTCTGGGATTTTTCTGACGAGTCCTGAGTTAAAAAATTTAGGAACAGGATCAGCAAAAGCAACTGTATTTCTTAAAATACCTGATAATAGTACGTTCACTGACAAAGTTGCCACTATAAATATTTATAATAAAAATGACGGTTCACTACTAACGACAAGAGTACTTTTTAAAAATGATTTTAGTCACAATAATACCTATCAGGATTTTGATTTGTTTTTTGACGTGGAAACGGGTGCTTCTGTCGAATTCGAAATTCTTTGGCATGGTACTTCTGAACTTTCCTTCAGCCATGTACAAATAGACATTTATAAAAACAAAACAGGTATGCCTGAACTAGTAAATAAATCAGAAATAAGTGATGATTATGCAAATACTTTGGCTCAACGGGCGATTGAAGGATTGGGATTCAATGTTGCATCCGCAGATGGTCCAAATAAAAATGATATTGTATTT
>JANNVS010000270.1:0-2531 GCA_031414515.1 Sphingobacteriales bacterium
CCAATAAAATAGATGGTTTTACTAAATCATTTCCTAAAGATGAAATGTTTATTTTAACAGCTCAGATTAAACGTGCTGCCGATTCAGTAAATCTAAATATTGCAGAAGGTTCAACTGGACAATCAAAAGCTGAATTTAAAAGATTTTTAGGTTATTCATTACGTTCTGGTATTGAAGTAATCAGTTGTTTATATGTAGGAAAAGAAAGAAAAATTATTAGTGAAGAAAATTTTAAAATATTTTATAAAGAATACGAAGAATTAATTATTTCAATTCAAGCGTTAAGAAATTCGATGTAATATGGTTCATGGTTTTTCAGTTCACCGAAATACGGTCAACTGTGAACCGTCAACTGTGAACTTTAAAAACAATACTTATGAAAACAATCAGAATAGCAGGCGCACAAGGCTTTTACGGCGATTCACCATTAGGTGCAATTGCCATTGCCGTGCAAGGTGCAGCAGATTATTTAATGCACGATGCATTGGCAGAATTGACCTTATCTATTTTACAAAAAGATAAAATCAAAGATTCAACTTTAGGCTACGCAAGAGATATTGAAGTACATGCACGAACATTATATCCAATTGCATTTGCAAAAGGAATTAAAATTGTTACCAATTCTGGTGGTTTAAACCCTGAAAGTGCTGCTGAAAAAGTAAAAGCAATTTTAGAAAAGCAAGGCATCAAAGGCATTAAAATAGCAACCATTACTGGTGATGATGTGTTGGCACGTTTACCTGAATTTAAAGAAAATAATATTGAGTTAAATAATTTAGATGACAACTCATCTTATTATGATTCTAAATTTCCACCAACACATGCCAACGTTTATATCGGTGCGCAAAAAGTAAAACAAGCGTTAGATGAAGGTGCGAATTTAATTTTGGCTGGTCGTGTGGCAGATCCATGTTTAGCACTTGGAATTATGGCACACGAATACAACTGGAAAATTGATGAAGCAACCACGCAAGAAGATTTCGACAGAATGGCTTTTGCCATTACCATTGGTCATATTTTAGAATGTGGCGGACAAGCTTCTGGTGGCAATGCTTATTCGGAATGGCCAATGAATTATAGTGTTTCAGACTTAGGTTATCCGATTGCGCATGTGAATGAAGATTGCACCGCTATCTTAACTAAAGCAGATAATACTGGTGGAAAAGTGTCTAGAAATACCATTCGTGAACAATTGGTTTATGAAATACATGATCCAACAAATTACATTACACCAGATGTTGTAGTTGATTTATCTAACATAAAACTGGAAAATGTTTCTGAAAATAAAGTTTCTATTTCTGGCATCAAAGGAAAACCAAGACCAGAAAAATTAAAGTTATGTATTGGACAGCATGAAGGTTTTGTCACTGAACAATTTTTCTTTTTCTCCTATCCTTTCGCTTATGATAAATTGCAAATGTTTATAAAAGCAACAAAAGAAACCTGGGCAAAATTACCTGTACAAATTTTAGAATCACGATTTAATATTATTGGTGTAAATGGCTTACACGAAGATGCGGTAGAAATTCCAAATGCAGAAGAATTGAATCAAAGAAGCGAACTTGGATTGCGAATCGCCATCAAACACAAAGACGACAGAACTGGAAAAATGGCGATTGCAGGTATTGTTTGCTTGGGTTTAAATGGACCACCAGGAGTTATTTCTGTACCAGGCTGGGGAAATATGAACCGTGCCATGTTGAGTTTATTTCCAAGTTTAATACCAAGAGAATTAATTAATCCTGAAGTAAAATATATTGAATTGTAACTGTCATTTCGAAAGCAGTGAGAAATCTCGCTACTCTTTAGCAAGATCTCTCCTATCGTCGAGATGACATTCACGAAAAAATAAACAAAATGAAAAAAATAAAATTAATAGACATAGCATCGGCTCGCAGTGGCGACAAAAACAATGTATGTAATATAGGCGTGATGGCAAAATCAGTTGAAGATTATGCAACACTAAAACAAAACTTAACAGCTGAAATCGTTAAAGCACATTTCAAAGGTTTAATAAAAGGAAAAGTGGAACGCTACGAATGGGATTCCTTAGAATCATTAAACTTTGTTTGCCACGAAGCACTTGATGGTGGTGCTTCAAGAAGCATGCGAATGGATAGCTTAGGAAAAAATTTTAGTTCTCATTTGTTAAGATTAGAATTAACAATTAGCGAATGAAGAAATTAGCTAATTAGCAAATTGATAAATTTTTAAATTATAATGACAAACCAAGAAAAATACTACTTAACAGAAGAACACCAATTGTTCCGTAAGTCATTACGCGATTTTTTGGATAAAGAAGTAGTACCATTTGTGGACCAATGGGAAGAAGATACACGTTTGCCAAAAGAATTATTTATAAAATTTGGCGAAATGGGATTCTTTGGTTTAACGCAAGAAGAAAAATATGGCGGCTCTGATTTAGACTTTTGGTACGATGTAATTTTTATTGAAGAAGTTTCAAAATCATATTCTGGTGGATTTGGTGCAAGCATTTCTGCACATCCATATTTATCGATGTCGCATTTAAA
>JANNVS010000271.1:0-4686 GCA_031414515.1 Sphingobacteriales bacterium
AATAATATTTCAGAAAGAAGTTTGGTTCTGTTAGATGAAATTGGTCGTGGCACAAGTACCTATGATGGCATTTCTATTGCTTGGAGTTTGGTAGAATTTTTACACAACAATAAAATAGCAAAACCAAAAACGATGTTTGCTACACATTATCATGAATTAAATGAATTGGCTGAAAAATTTCCGCGTATTAAAAATTATAATGTAGCAGTAAAAGAAGCTGGCAACAAAGTTATTTTCTTACGCAAATTAATAGAAGGCGGTTCTCAGCATAGTTTTGGTATTCACGTAGCAAAAATGGCAGGCATGCCAAATGAATTAATAAAACGTGCCAATGAAATTTTGCAGGAATTAGAATCACAACGAAATTTAGCAACGGATATTTCTTCTTCATTAAAAAATTTACCAATGAAAAATGAGGAATTCCAACTAAATATGTTTGCCATGGATGACCCACGTTTACTGAAGCTTAAAGAAGTTTTGGAAAAGGTTAATATAAATACCTTGACGCCAGTGGAAGCATTAATGAAATTAGATGAGTTAAGGAAATTGTTATGATTTAAAAAAAATCAAGTTCTCTATTGTCAAAAATGAAAAGATTTCTATCTTTGCAGTCCGTTCTTTAAAATTCATGCGAAAGTAGCTCAGTTGGTAGAGCATTACCTTGCCAAGGTAAGGGTCGCGGGTTCGAGTCTCGTCTTTCGCTCCAATTTTTGGAGTTTCTACACTCCTTTTTTTCATTAAAAGCGCCCGGATGGTGGAATGGTAGACACGCAGGACTTAAAATCCTGTGACCATCGCGGTTGTGCGGGTTCGAGTCCCGCTCCGGGTACGCTTTAATAATTAATTTGCTGTTGTCGGGTTCTGTCCCAAGCCCGAATGATTCGTTCAGGCGGGCGCTCCGGGTACGTTTTTATTTTTCATCTTTTATTAGATTATAATATGAGTTCAGTAGTATTGAAAACAACTGCAATCTTGTAAAATCCGTATATCATACAACTTATTGAAATAATTACATAACATATCTGCTCTTACTAATTAGCACCTTTGTAGTACAAAATGCTGAATATGAGCAAAAATGCATCCTTATCATTACCCAAAAAGCATACAAATGCAAAAGGAAGTAATTCATTACATACTAAGAAAAAAATAAATGAGTTCTTTAAGGAAGTAGGTGAACTTACCCGTTTTACTGGAAATTTCTTCAAATCTGTGGTAAAACCACCTTATGAATTCAAAGAACTGATGAAGCAATGCTTTCTAATTGGTTATCAATCGCTTTCACTTGTAGCCATCACAGGATTTATTATGGGTTTGGTATTAACCATCCAAACAAGACCAACTTTAGCGCGTTTTGGTGCAGAATCATGGATTCCGGGAATGATTGCTGTTTCCATAGTTCGTGAAATTGGACCTGTAATTACAGCGCTAATTTGTGCCGGAAAAGTAGGCTCAGGCATCGGTGCAGAACTGGCTTCGATGAAAGTAACAGAACAAATTGATGCAATGGAAGTTTCGGGCACCAATCCGTTTAAATATATCGTGGTCACCAGAATATTAGCGACAACTATGATGATTCCAGTTTTAGTTATTTTTTCTGATTTTATCTCATTTTTAGGCGGTTATCTTGGTGTCAATATTTTAGGTGATGTCGGATTGCGTTTTTTCTTTACACAAATATTTGACAATCTTGGATATGACGATTTATTGCCGGCTGTTGTAAAAACAGTCTTCTTTGGATTTTCTATCGGATTAGTGTCTACCTATAAAGGTTACAACGCTACAAAAGGAACAGAAGGTGTAGGAATTTCTGCTAATTCAGCCGTTGTACTTAGTTCCTTATGTATTTTCATTATCGATGCAATTGCAGTACAATTAACTTCTTTATTGGTCAAATAGAATGAAAACGACAGAACAGGAAATAATAGCTGAAACAGAAAAACCGGATGAAAATAAATCAGGTTTCGTAGTGGAAATTAAAAATCTGAGTAAATCTTTTGGTGATAACCATGTATTAACCAATATGAATATAAATGTAAAAAAAGGAGAAAATTTAGTGGTATTAGGAAAATCAGGAAGTGGTAAATCTGTATTGATAAAATGTTTGGTGCGATTGATGGATGTAGACAAAGGCACGATTAGCTTATTAGGAAATGATATCACCACTTTAAAAAATAATGAGTTAAATAATGTACGCAAAAAAATCGGATTCCTTTTCCAAAGTGCTGCTTTGTATGACTCTATGACTGTTAGAGAAAATCTGGAGTTTCCGCTTCGCGAATTAAAAGACAAAACAAGAGAAGAAATTGACACATTGGTGAAAGAAAGTTTAGAAAGTGTCGGACTTCCTGATGCTGCTGACCTCATGCCTTCAGAACTTTCAGGCGGCATGAGAAAAAGAATTGGACTGGCACGTACTATGATACTTAAACCAGATTTGATGTTGTATGATGAACCAACGACAGGCTTGGACCCTATCACTTCAAAAGAAATTAGCAAACTTATTTTAGAAGTTCAAAAAAAACATCAGACCACTTCTATCATCATTACACATGATATTGAATGTGCCAGAATAACTGCAAACCGAATGATTATTATTAAAGATGGAGTATGTGCAGCGGAAGGTACATATAAAGAATTAGAAAAATCAGAAGACAAATGGGTACGCTCATTTTTTGAATAACAAACAATATAAAAAACAAACTCATGGAAAATAATAAGATTACAAAAAATAATATCCGCTTAGGCATATTTGTCACCATCGGCTTAATATTATTTATAGCGGGTATTTATTTTATTGGTAACAGGCAACACTTATTCAGCAGAACTATTCTAATCAGTGGTTTTTTTAAAGATATCAGTGGACTGCAGGTTGGCAACAATGTTCGGTTTTCCGGTATCAATGTAGGTACTATTGATGACATCGTAATTGTTAGTGATAGTACAGTTAGAGTAGATATGATAATCGAAAAAAAGACACAGAAGTTTATAAAAATTGATGCACTTGCAGTAATAGGTTCTGAAGGATTAATGGGCAATAAGGTGCTGAATATTACACCAGGCTCCGTCAGTCAAAAAATGATACCGGATAATGGAATTATTCTTACCAGACAATTAGTGAGCATTGATGATATTATGGTTAAAATGGATTCAGTGGCTGGAAATGCGGTATATATTACTGCCGATTTGAAAGGCATTATTGCGAATATGCATGCTGGAAACGGTTTATTGGGTAAGCTGTTTATGGATGAAGGAATGGCAAATACGGTAGACCAAACATTGAATAATGTAAAAAGAGGAACTCATACCTTAAATGAAGATTTAGAAGCACTTCAAAGTAATTTTCTTTTTAAGAAAGGTTTTAAGAAGAAAGAGGAAGAAGCAAAAGCTGCGGCACAAGCAAAAGTAAAAGCAGCAGAAGATGCTAAAAAAATAAAAGAAAAACAAAAGAAATAATTTGGTAAAAAATCTGTAAAGAATTAATGTTTTTTACCTAAAATTATTTTCTACACTTTAATTGGCATTTTATTACTATTCACTTGATTCTTATCAATTAGTTGCAAAAAAGGACGAATTAAAATTGACAAGCATAAAAACTTTAGCTAATATTAACAACAATAGTTGTTTTTACAATTGTCGCAACTAAAAGATAGATGAATTATTACCCGATGACTCCAAAGTCGAAGTCATAAAAACCCCAGAAACATCAAAAATCCCTAATTCAGGGGTTTTTCATTTAAATAAAAATGGATATTTTATTCACAAGGTTCAAAAACTTTTAATGCAAATCCATCAACAGCATTTCCAGCAATTGCTTTATTGTCCATCTCTGCATTAAAAAAAACAATTCGAGTATTAAATGCCAAATTGCATTCATCTGTTGGTGCAATGGGTCTGGTATCACCAAATGCTACTGGTAATAAACGATTACAATCAATGCCTTTAGTAGTTAAGTAATAACCAATCATAGCTGCTCGTTGTAAACTTAATTTTATATTTTCATCAGTAGATTTTTCCGAATAAACATGCCCTTCAATACGTAATTTAGTAATAGATGGTTTGTCTTTTAAATATTGAGCAACAAAATCTAGCATAGGATCAGATGCATCTTTTACATCGTAAGCATGTTGATCAAACTTGATAGATAAGGGTAAAACCAAGGCATTATTCTGTAGTTTATATGGGTTTTCGCCAAATGAGTGAGAAAACAAAAACAATATAAATGTAAAAAGTAATTTTATTCGTCGCATCTGTTGAGATTCAGTATTGTAAATATCCTGGATTCTTCTGATACTAAAAAGGCTAAAATTGTTATAATTTAGTGAAAAATGGAAAAGATCACTGTCAATTTAGCTTACTTTTTCGAATTCCATACGAAAAATAGATTAGTAGGCCTACTGCCATCCATACTAAAAAACGCATCCAGTTTACAAAACCTAGTGTAGATACAAGCATTGAACAGCTCAAAAAACCTAAAACTGGTATTAACGACCATTTTTTTATGAATGTTTTTACAGACATATATATTGCTACGATAATAAATGTCCAAAATGGTATCTGGTGTTTCCATTCTGCAAATCCTTTATCAAACGGAAATGTACTTTCCATATTTTCTGCATTCATAAAGAATAATATAAGTCCAATGATTACCAATACTGGAATTATAAACTGACCATTTATATATGGTGT
>JANNVS010000272.1:0-6217 GCA_031414515.1 Sphingobacteriales bacterium
CCGTCGGTAGCAAGGTTGGCAATCTTCAAATCCACATTTCCGCTCTGTTGTGTACCTTCCATATTGCCCGGTCCACGTAACTGCAAATCCACTTCGGCAATTTTAAATCCATCATTAGTATCTACCATCGTTTTAATACGCGTTTTTCCATCTGCGCTTATTTTATGTGTTGTCATTAAAATACAAAAGGATTGTTCTACGCCGCGTCCAACTCGTCCGCGCAACTGGTGCAATTGCGATAATCCAAAGCGTTCTGCATTTTCAATTATCATCACACTGGCATTCGGCACATTCACGCCTACTTCTATAACTGTAGTGGCTACCATAATCTGTGTTTCGCCTTTTACAAAACGTTGCATTTCAAAATCTTTATTTGCTGATTTCATTTTTCCATGAAGAATACTGACATTATATTCGGGCAACGGAAATGAACGAGAAATACTTTCAAAGCCATTCATTAAGTCTACCAAATCCAGTTTCTCGCTTTCTTCTATCAACGGATAAACAATATACACTTGTCTGCCTTTTGAAATTTCATCGCGTATAAAATCAAACACTCCGATACGTTGTGTTTCATAGCGATGAACCGTTTTAATAGCTTTCCTACCTGGTGGTAATTCATCTAAAATAGAAACATCTAAATCGCCGTATAACGTCATTGCTAACGTTCTAGGAATTGGTGTTGCCGTCATGACTAAAATATGAGGTGCAATGGTATTTTTTTTCCAGAGTTTTGCGCGCTGCGCTACACCAAAACGATGTTGTTCATCAATCACTACGATGCCGAGATTTTTAAAGATGACATTGTCTTCTAATAAAGCATGTGTGCCTAATAAAATATGAATCTTGCCTTCTGCTAAATCGGCAAGTAGTTGTTTGCGTTGCTTTGTTTTGGAAGAGCCAGTAAGAATCGCAATATTAATTCCTATTTTATCACACATTTCTTTCAGACCTGTGTAATGTTGCTGCGCTAAAATTTCTGTTGGTGCCATCATTGCAGCCTGATAGCCATTGTCAATTGCCATCAACATAGTGAGCAACGCAACAATTGTTTTTCCGGAACCAACATCTCCTTGCAGCAAACGATTCATCTGACGATTGGACAAGGTGTCTTTTCGGATTTCTTTCAATACACGTTTTTGCGCGTTGGTTAATTCGAACGGTAAGGCTTCGTCGTAAAATCGTTTGAAATAATTATCTACTTTTTCAAAGAAAATACCTGCTTCTCTTTTTCTGATAATTTTTAATTGTAATAAATTTAGTTGTATCAAAAATAATTCTTCAAACTTTAAACGTTTTACGGCTTCATTTTGCAAGGCTAGAGTTTGTGGTAAATGAATATTTTTTATGGCGTCAAATCTTCCGAATAATTTATACTTGGATAAAATGCCGGCAGGCAAATTTTCGGTAATGTGTTCCGGTTTTAATTGCGCTAATAACGTAATCATCAGTTTGGAAATACCTTTGCTGTCCAGACTTTTCGTTTTCATTTTTTCTGTAGTGTTGTATAGCGCACGGAAGGTGCCGGATTCTGCATCATTAAACACAGATAACTTTTCCAAATCAGGATGCGTTATATTTAATTTGCCGTTGAACCAACTTGGTTTGCCATATAGCACATACGTTTCTTTAGTATCTAAACTTTTTACTAACCATTTCACACCCTGAAACCACACGAGTTCTATTTCACCATCGTTATCATAAAAAATAGCGGTTAAGCGTCTGGCTCTTCCTTCGCCGAGTTCACGAATGTCTTTTAATTTTCCTTTCAGCTGAATAAAGGTTTGCGTGTTGTCGATATGTTGCGTGGAATAAAATTGCGTTCTGTCGATGTAGCGATACGGATACAATTTCAGTAAATCACCAAACGTAAAAATGTCTGCTTCTTTTTTGAGAATAGCTGAACGATCTGGACCAACACCTTTTAGATACTCAATTGGTGTTGCGAGAAATGATTTGCTTGCGGAAGATTGCATTGAAACAAAGATAGAAAAGCAAATTAATTATTGCCTGCTATTTGCTCAAATGTTTCTTCGTATTTTTTATGATTGGATTTGAAAATTCTGTCCCAAATAATCGAGTAAAGACCGTAGTTGCAATTCACATATTTGTGGTGCATATTGTGGTGAGTTGAGGTATTCAATATTTTTCCTAAAAATGTAGAAAGAAAATTCTTCTTGTATAATTCAAAACCGAGATGTCCGAAAATATTGATCAATAAGATTGAAAATGAAAACAGAATTAATACGTAACGATTAATTGGAATCAGCAACACAATAAAAATAATAGCAACTTCTAAAAATGCTTCGATTGGATGAAATGAAAATGCTGCAAATGGAGTTGGATTGTGCGAACGGTGATGCACTGCATGTACGTGTTTAAATAATTTTGGGTGATGCATTAAGCGATGAATACAATAAAAATAAAAATCGTGAATTAAAATAAGCATTGGAAAACTTAAAAGCAAATAAACATAACCATATTCTTCTAAATTTATATACACTTTGCTATAACCATGTTGTCTTAAATAATACATCGCATAAAACACACCCGAAAAAATTAAAATAGTAGAAATAGAAAATTTTATTTCATTTAAGATGCTTTCTTTTTTAGGCATCATCGGTTGTATTTTTTTATGAATGAATTTTTTGTTTTTCCAAACATAAAAAAACAAATATACGAAACCAGTGAAGATGAAATAACGCAATCCAATAATAAAAGGTGGTAATATGAATTTTAGATTTTCCATTGTTGTTGTTTTAACTAGCAACTTCTCCAAAGTTAAATACTTTGGAGAAGTTACTGTAATTTAGTTAAACTATTTGCCCAGTTATTAAATTAATAGTAAATACTTTTCCATTAAGAATAACCCTTGCTAAATCATTTCCTAAGAACTCGATGCTTGCTGTATAATTAAAAGTGCCTCTGAATGTGGTGCTTCCATTTAAAATAATAGTAGCAGTACCAGTAGTAATTTTCTTGCTTGCTTTGTTATAGATAAGATTTGACGAAGTTGTATTCAATTCATATGAGTAAGCAGCCAGACGAATTACTTTTGAGTTGGCACTTCCTGTACGTTTATAGTTTCCGTTAAAAATTAAAGTAGGACTTGCGCCTTCAAAACCACTCAATGTCCAGGTTCCTGTAACATTATCTGTTGCGGCAACTCTTGGTGCATCAAAATTTCCTGATGCATTAACTGAAGTTGATAAAGTTTGTGTGCCAGCGCAGGTAAGTGTTTGTGTTGCATTAGTATTGTAATTGTATGTGCTTACAGCTCCTGAAGGATTGGTGATACTGTTTGCAAAAGTTTTCGTTTCGCCACACGAAATACTATCGGCTGCTACTAGAGAATCGTCCACTGAAATTCTGTAATTTAATCCGTTAGAAGTAGAACTTAACGACATGGCGATTAAGTTGGCGGCTTCTTCTTCGCTGATGCCTGTTCCTTTCTGGCAACTGCTGAATAGTAAGGCAATCATGGTGAATAGTCCGATTGCAAAGATTGTTCTGATGTTTATTGTTTTCATATTTTAAATTTTTATATTAAATCCCTAAATGGGTTTTTGAATAGTGAAGATTATTTATTCCATTTTGCTTTTGCATCTGCAACTTTTTGCTGACGAGTTGCCTGATTGTTTTTAACTGTTGTTTGTGCATTCGCTGTTTTTGTAGTTGCAGTTGTTTTAGCACTTGTTTTCATTGTTTCATAATGTGCTAATTGTTCTACAGTCAGTTGTTTCTTAATCGCAGCATCTCTTAATTGATTAATGCTTTTGATTTTTGTTTGCAAAGTAATAACAGCCTGACCAAGTGCTTTAAACGCAGCATCTGTTTGTTGTGCAGCTTTTAAATTAATATCGTAAATTTTTGTGTACTGTTCGTCGCTTAACGATAATGAATCTTTTAAAACAGTTGTCATTTTTGTGGCACGCTGTTCAGGTGTTTGACTTTTGTCTTTTAGAGTAGTTTCTGCTTGTGCCGTTACATCTTGTGCAGATACAGTTTTTGTAGCGAAAACTGCGAAAATTACTGCGAATGTGATAATTACTTTTTTACTCATCGCCGTTAATTTTGATTGGTGTTCGTGAATCGTTAATTTCATGATAAATTGTTTTTATTAATTAAAATTTTGTTTATTTATTTTGATGGTTCAAATTTATTGCTGTTTTAAAGACTTTCTGTGTTTATTCGACGAACGACAGAAAACAGTCGACAAACGACATTTTCTACTATATTATTCTATAGTTTTTAATGTAATTTTGTAATATGAAAATTAGTAAATCTAAGATCAACATTAATACTATGTATTACCTGATGCACTTGTTGTTTTGGGCTGGATTTGCTGTCTTGTTTTTTTTCTCTACCATAAATATTCTAACATTAACGCAAGGTGTGATAATGTTGAGTGCAAGTATTCTTACTCAACTTTCGTTAACGATTATTACTAACACCTATTTAATTCCAAAATTGTTTGATAAAGGTGAATATGTTAAGTATGCACTATTTGTAATACTAGGAATGTCAGTCGTTATCATTATCAGATACACAGTGAATGAAAGTATTGTATTATCTCTCAATAGATTTCCTAATTTAGTGGCAGTAAAATATCTTTTATTTATAATAGTAACCACTGTTGTAGTTTTCTTAATTACCACAGGTTTTTATTTTTTCAAACAATGGTTTATAGAGCGCCAAAAACAAGATGAAATTATTAATCAGCAATTGAATACCGAATTGAAATTATTGAAAGCACAAATCAATCCACACTTTTTATTTAACGCATTGAATAATGTGTATTCCTTAACACAGGTAGAACCAGAAAAAGCAGGCGAAATGGTGTTGAAGTTATCTGAAGTGTTGCGTTATATGCTGTATGATTCTGAAAAAGATAAGATTTATTTAGAAAAAGAAATCAGCAATATTAATAGTTTAATGGAGTTGCATCAAATACAATATGATAATAAAGCAAAGATTGATTTTACTATTACAGGAAATGCAAACGATAAATTAATTCATCCAATGTTGTTGTTTCCATTTTTTGAAAATGCATTTAAACATGGAAATTTATTTCAATTCGAAAAGTCTTATATTCAATCCAATCTATCAGTTAATGAGAAACAACTGCATTTTTCCATTGAAAATACATTTGTCGAAAATACATCAAAAGATAAAATTGGTGGACTTGGTATTGATAATGTTCAAAAAAGATTACAACTGTTCTATCCAAACAAACATCAACTGGAAATAATTAAACAAGAAAAAGTTTTTAAAGTGAGTTTAAAAATTGAATTAGACTAGATGATTAAAACAATTATCATAGAAGACGAAATCTTAGCTCAAAAGCTTTTGCAAAAATACATGGATAAAGATAACCGTTTGCAAGTAGTAAAGGTTTGTAATAATGGACAAGAAGCATTTGAATACTTATCAGACAATAAAATTGATATTGTTTTTTGCGATATACAAATGCCATTGCTGAATGGAATTGATTTGCTGAAAATTATCGATTATAAGCCAATTTCTATTTTAACAACAGCTTATGAAAATTATGCGCTACAAGGTTATGCATTAGATGTAGTTGACTATTTGCTAAAACCATTTTCATTTGACAGATTTCAACAGGCAGCAAACAAAGCGATAGAATTATATCATTATAGAAATGAAAAACATGCAACTAAAAGTTCTGAAGAAGAATTTATTTATGTACGTTCAAATCAAATGATGCAAAAAATTCCTTTGGATTCTATTTTATATATGGAAGCATTGAAAGATTATGTACAATTAATTACTTCTGATAAAAAAATAATTATACAAGACACGATGAAAAGTATGGAAGAGCAATTACCTGAAACTTTTGCGCGCATTCATAAATCATACATTATCAATAAAAATAAAATAAAATCTTACACAGCACAAAGCGTATATATTCAATCAAAAGAAATTCCAATTGGAAGAGCTTATAAGGTGAATTTGAAATAATAGAAATTATTTCCACGCCAACGATTTTACAATATGTTCTACATCTTCTCGGAAATAAGTAACAGCCGGCGCAATGGAATCTGCATTTGGCGATGAATAAAAGTAGAGTGACCCACGTAAAAAATGATTGATACTATCTGTAATATAAAACTGTACAGAACTGGCTGCATTGCCACCTACATCATATAATATACCAGTGACGTTTTTATTTTTTCCTTTGATAGGTGTTTCGTCT
>JANNVS010000273.1:0-5694 GCA_031414515.1 Sphingobacteriales bacterium
GCTATACTGTTGCGGTGTAATTTTGTAGAGTTTCATAAACGCAGTGCCTAAAGGCAACATCAATAAGAAATCCACTATAGCACAAAACCACATGAACGTAATAAGATATAAAATGAATTTTTCGTTTTTCACTATGCAAAGTAAATCAAATAACTTATAACTTAATTCACTATTAACAGTCAATTATGTAATTTTACAACACAATTCAAACTAAATTGTTACTCTATCATGATAGCAACCAAAGATTCTGTTGAAACATTAATTCAAAATCTGAATATTGATACTTCCCTTCAAAAAATAGCTGAAAAAGTATTGAACAATGAACGCATCACTTTTGATGAAGGTGTGTTGTTATTCGAAAAAGGTGAACTCGGTTTTGTAGGAACGCTGGCAAATTATATTCGCAATAAAAAACACGGCGACAATACTTATTTCAACAGAAATTTCCATGTAGAACCAACAAATATTTGTGTGTATACTTGTAAATTTTGTTCTTATTCAAAATTAATAAAACATCGTGAACAAGGTTGGGAATATTCTAAAGAAGATATTTTGAACATCATTAAAAAATATGATGGACAACCTGTTACAGAAGTGCATATTACAGGTGGCGTTATTCCAAAACAGGATTTTAATTTTTATCTCGAATTATTCAAAGCGATAAAAGCACACCGACCAAATTTACATATCAAAGCACTCACACCTGTAGAGTATCATTATATTTTGAAGAAAGCAAAAATGACTTATGAAGAAGGCATGATTGCGATGAAAGCTGCAGGCTTGGATTCCATGCCTGGTGGTGGAGCAGAAATTTTTCATGCAGATATTCGAGACGAAATTGCAGGTGGAAAATGCAGTGCAGAAGAATGGTTAGAGATTCACGAAATAGCACATAAGATTGGTTTACCTACAAATGCAACCATGTTGTACGGACACATCGAAACATTTGCGCATAGGGTTGACCACATGGAACGGTTAAGACAACTACAAGACAAAACACATGGCTTCAATGCGTTTATTCCATTGAAGTTTCGCAATCAACATAATGAAATGAAGCACTTGCCTGAAGAAACGATTACAGAAGATCTACGCAACTACGCTATCTCAAGAATTTACTTAGATAATTTCGAACACATCAAATCGTATTGGGCAATGATTGGTAGAAATACTACACAACTGAGTTTAAACTTTGGTGTAGATGATGTTGATGGAACGATAGATGATACCACAAAAATTTACTCAATGGCTGGCAGCGAAGAACAACATCCAGGCATGAGCACACGAGAATTAGTAAACCTAATAAAAGCTGTTGGCAGAAAACCAATCGAACGTGATACTGTTTATAATATATTGCAAGATTTTACGGATGTAGTTTTTGAAGAAGACGAAAAAGAAATGGCAAGGTTGTATAATTAATTTGATAATGAAACGCAGAATAGAAAAAACTGCATTTTTTATTTACGATAATAGGAAGTACCTCTATTGGTTTTTACTATTCTTTTTGAATTGTTTTATTTCTGCTTTTTCATTTGCTAGTGTATATGGAGATGGAATAAGTGAACCAGCAAATAAACTCGCTGAAATTATTCTTGTTATTGGTTATTATCTTGCTTATCTATATCATGGAATAATTATGATAATTAACTTCTTCTTTGATAAATATGGAATTGAATTTAATAGTTACAATTTTTTTATTTACTATTCTATCTTAAATATAGTTCTAATCACATTTCTACAAATTAAACTATTCCGATTTCTTAAAAGAAAATTTTCTAAAGCAAATCGCCTTTAAACATCATAAAAGATTTTTGGTTGCTTTTTGGCTCAAAAAGTGACAAAAGTTTAAAATAAAAACCACAATGTTAAATTCAACAGATTGCTTCGTGCCTTGTAATGACGAAATAACTTCGAAATGACGCATAAAAAAAGCCTCACTTTCGTGAGGCTTTTGTAAGTAATCGGTAAGCTAAACTATGCTATTTTAACATTAATTGCATTTAAACCTTTTCTTCCTTCTTCCAGTTCAAACTCTACTTCGTCGTTTTCTTTGATAGTGTCTATCAATCCGTTAACGTGTACGAAGTACTCTTTGCTTGATTCTGCGTCTTTAATAAATCCAAATCCTTTTGAATCGTTAAAGAACTTTACAATTCCTTTATTCATGATAATTATTTAATTAGTGCAAATATACAGTTAGAAATCCAGCATTTCCTCATTTTATGTTGTTTATTAGTAATTATATAACATATTGGCATTCAATATAGTAGTCATTTGAAGGTATTCTGCTAAATTATTGTACTAATTTTCCAAGATATTAGTTTTATTTTCGACTTTTAAAATAATCCTAATTCAACCTATGACTCACGATTTACTACATTCATTTAAAAATATCTATATCATCCGCCACGGACAAACCGATTTTAATGTTAGGCAAGTAGTACAAGGTCGTGGTGTAAATTCTGATTTGAATGATACAGGTATTCAGCAAGCAGCGTTATTTTTTGAAGCACATAAAGAAATCCAGTTTGATGTAGTCTATACTTCATCTCTCAAAAGAACTTGGCAAACAGTAGATTCATTTATATCTAAAAATATACCACATATTGCACTACCGAATCTGGATGAAATTGATTGGGGAATTTTTGAAGGAGTAGAGCATCATCCAGATTTGCAAAAAACGTATTACAATATTATAAACGAATGGAAAGATGGTAATCTATCTATTAAAATTGAAGGTGGTGAAAGTGCACAGGATTTGTCAGACAGATTAATACCTTTTGTGGAAGAGCTAAAATCTTCACATCATCAAACCATTTTAGTTTGTACGCATGGCAGAACTTTACGCCTTTTAATTTGTTTGTTATTGAATAAAGATATTTCGCTAATGGATGAATTTGAACATCAAAATACTTGCTTGTATCATTTGAAATTTGATGATAATAATTTTGAATTAATAAAAGAAAATGATATTGCTCATTTGAGTTAAGTATTGTTTAATTTAATATTGTAATGGAAAATCTAAAATCTAAAATCTCATATCTTAAATACTCTATCTCTGCTGTATCCTATTTAAATACTAAACCATTTTTGCATGGTTTAGAAATGAGTTCAATAAAAAATAAAATTATTCTAAGTCAAGATAACCCAGCTCAATGTGCTGTCAAATTATTGAATAATGAGATTGATATTGGTTTGGTGCCAGTAGCCATTATTCCGTTGTTAAAAAATCCAAGAATTGTTTCTCCATTCTGTATTGGTGCTGATGGAAAGGTAAAAACTGTAGGTTTATTTTCTAGTGTTCCTATTGAAAAGATTAATACAGTTTATTTAGATTATCAATCTAGAACGTCTGTTCTATTAGTGCAATTATTATTTAAAGAATATTGGAAGAAAGAAGTGGTCTTCTTACCTGCATTCGAAGGTTATGAACAAGAAATAAAAAATAATATTGCTGGTGTTATTATTGGAGATAGAGCAATAAACTACCTCGATAAGTTTACTCATATATACGATTTAGCAGATACATGGAAATCACATACTGGATTGCCTTTTGTTTTTGCTGCTTGGGTAAGTAATAAAGAAATTGAAGAGAATTTTCTAGATGAATTTAATGCAGCCCTTCAAATTGGCTTAAGTAATCGAAGGCAATTATTAAAGGAATATTCGAAATATAATTCAGCCTATTTTTCTATAGAAGAATACTGGAATAGTAATATACAATATCATTTAGATGAAACTAAAAAACAAGCGTTAGAATTATTTCTGAAAAAATTAAACCCAAATCAGCAGTTTTTTTATTGTTATTAAAATTTCTATGTGTAAATAGTCATCTGAATTAAATTTTCTCTAAAACATATTTTATCAGTTTATCCGTTGCACCATGCGGATCTTTACTGAAAGTGCCATCAACTCTGTTTGCTAAAATTGCATTTAAAGAAAGTGCCTGATGTCCAAGTAGTTTACTCATTCCATAAATAGCAGATGTTTCCATTTCCATGTTGCTTAGTTTTCTTCCACCAGGTAGTACAATTGCCGATAATTCATCAATGTAATTTTTATCTTTTGGTGCAATGCGTACCGTTCTGCCTTGTGGTCCGTAAAAACCACAATTAGTGAGTGTAACACCTTTTCTCATATCTTTTGCCAATGTATTCAATAATATATCAGAACCTTTTACAATTACAGGATGCACTCCTAAATTTTTGACAATTGGAATGATAGGTTCTAAAAATAGTTTGTCTTCTTCTGAAACTTCAAAATTATAGAACCCTAATAAACCATCTAGTCCAATTCCAAATTCACTAGCTAAGATACTATCTACTGGAATATCGTGCTGCAAGGAACCACAAGTGCCAATTCTAATAAGATTTAAAGAAGTCAATTCATCTTTTGTAGCACGTGTCTTTAAATCAATATTTACCAAAGCATCTATTTCAGTTAAAACAATGTCAATATTATCTGTTCCGATGCCTGTGGATATGCAGGTTAATCGTTTTTTGCCAACATAACCAGTATGTGTAACAAATTCGCGCTTCTGTTTTTTAACCTCAATACTGTCAAAGTATCTCGATACTTCTTCTACTCTATCGGGATCTCCAACTAAAAAGATAGTGTCAGAAATATCTTCAGGTAAAATATTCAAATGATAAATACTACCATCCGGATTGAGAATTAATTCGCTTTCTTCTATTTGCATAACCATTATTTATCTTACAAAATACAAATTCCTTTTTAATGATGTCATGATAAAAATCATTCGATATACTGATTTTCCTATTTTCATATCGTATTTTTAACGGATTGTGCAAACACCACATGAAATACTACAACAATACTTTGGCTACGATACTTTTCGGGAGCCACAGGAAGCTATTATCAAATCAGTATTAGATGGTAAGGATACGATGGCATTAATGCCAACTGGTGGAGGAAAGTCTTTGTGTTTTCAAGTTCCTGCGCTTATGCAGGATGGAATATGTATAGTGGTTTCGCCCTTAATTGCATTAATGAAAGATCAGGTATTTCAATTAAAAAAACGTGGTATTAAAGCTGCTGCTATTTTCACTGGTTTGTCTTTTAATGAAATTGATATAATTCTAGATAATTGCCAGTTTGGATATTATAAGTTTTTATACGTTTCTCCGGAACGTCTTAAAACGAAAATTTTTATAGAACGTTTTAAGTTAATGAACGTGAATTTAATTGCGGTAGATGAAGCTCATTGTGTCTCTCAATGGGGCTATGATTTCCGTCCGCCGTATTTAGAAATTGTTGAAATCAGAAAATACCATCCAAAAATTCCTGTTTTAGCATTAACAGCTTCTGCAACGGAAGCTGTACAAAAAGATATTATCGAAAAATTAGACTTCAGGAAAAATTCGAATGTCTTTAAGAAATCTTTTCTGCGAAATAATTTAAGTTTTGTAGTTAGAAAAGAAGAAGCTAAATATCCAAAAATAGTAGAAATAATTCAGAAGATAAAAGGCAGCGGCATCGTCTATGTGCGCAGCAGAAATAAAACAAAAGATGTTGCAGAATATTTGCAAAAGCACAATATTAGTGCAGATTTTTATCATGCAGGTTTAAAAGCAACTGAACGTCATGTAAAACAAGATAATTGGATGCACAATAAAATGCAGGTGATTGTTTGCACCAACGCATTTGGAATGGGTATCGATAAATCTGATGTTCGGT
>JANNVS010000274.1:0-4725 GCA_031414515.1 Sphingobacteriales bacterium
GCTATAGATTCGCCACCTAAATAGGTAGTTAAGATTGTCCATTCCGCATCGGTAGGTACATGCCAGCCCGCTGGAGCTAATTTGCCGGTGTTTACAGCGTACCAGTTATATAACTTACCATAAGTGGTATTGTTGGCTGCATTGTTATCGTATATAGCATATGCTCCGATGCTGGTTGCCTGCCATGCTGAATCACTTAAGCCAGTGGGTATTGCAGAGCCGTCTTTGTAACGGGTGGTTTTAAGGTTTTCCAACATCCAGCATTGTGTGCCTATGGTTACAGTATTATAGACATTGCCATCTATGTCAGTAACGGTACCACAATTGGGGTATGTAGCTATAAAACTTAGGTCATTTCCATAACCAGTACCAGCGCTGTTAGTAGCATAAGCCCTTACATGATATGTAGTACCATTTATTAATCCAGTAATTGAACTGACGAATGTTCCTGAACCTGCTCCATCTGTGGTTTTAGAGTTTGCAATAGTCGGATTTGCGGTCGTACTCCAGCAAACACCACGTTTAGTAACCTCTGCTACGCCAATACTTGTTATATTTCCTCCGCTGCCGGCAGTAGTGGTAGTAATATCAATTATATCTGCTGTTGTTAAAACAGGAACCGAAGACAATTTTGGGTCTTTATCTTTTGAACAACAACCGGCAAGTATGAGCACTATGCTTAATATTATAAATTGGAAATGTTGTATGTTGGTTTTCATTATGTTTTGTTTATATGCTGTAGGCTAAATATATTTATGATTAACACTATTTAAAAAATACTATGGCAAATCTGTATATTCCTGTCTATCAACGTCCTGCAGGTACAAGAAAACTTGCCTTACTGTACCAGGAAGGTGAAAACACAGGTGCAGTTATAGATCTGTCCAAAACCTGATCTCTATCCTCCGGAGGCAGTAGCATGGCTTCTGCCAGTTTCCCAAAATTATAGCGAAATGCAGGTTCTGTCCATTTACCATATAAAACAAAGCCGCATTGTCTTGGTGATTCCTGAAAGATATATTCTTCTGGAGTAAAAATATATCCTGTGTTTTCATTACTATAACCATTCACAATTACCTTTTTTATATTTCTTCTTTGAAGATATTCCGCTACTATTCTTTCTATTCTCTGACCTGCAAAATTGCCGGGCTCTCCTGGAACATTAGCCAAGGCAACGTTACCGATTATTACAATTTGAATAGGAACAATTTGAGGAAGTATAGTGTTCTCTTCAAATAACCCAGCCATAGCTTCACTTCTAAGTTCAACTAAAGTAGGATCAAGTCCCAAATTCGACCCAATACCAAATAAAGGACCATCAAATTTAACACCGAAAACTCTTTTATATTTTCCACCTTCTAACATAACTTGTTTATCGGCTTGTGAACGATACATATTAAAAACATATTCTCCATAAGCACCCGAAAATGGAGCGATTGCCAGACGAGAATACTTTAATATTCTTTCAAGACTTTTAAATTGAATAGCTTCTTCATCACTAAAGCTAGATAACAGAGCCCCAAGACCAAATGAAGGTGGAGAAGTGCGGACATTTTTAAGGCTTGGATTAAAAAACTGTGCAAGACGACCAAGTACCGGAAATAAAAAATAGTCATTGATATAGAAGTCTTTAGGATTCAACGTTTCAGCATATTTTCCTAATGGCAATATCTGATTGCCCATATCTACGTAAATTAACTCATAATCTATATCGCCCTCTACCATAAATTCTTCTTCAGGATTATTATAGGTGTTGAGTGCCTGATTTTTAAGAAAGGTGCCTTCTCTTTCTACTCTTAATCTTCTTGAAATACTGTATGGGTTTCCATTACTATTGCGATTGTAATAAGCGGGATGATAGATTAATAAATTATTTTTATCTGCATCATCATTTAAATATTCTTCGTTATCTATATCGCCCGGTGCATTTTGGGCAAATAGCGCAACTCCTCCATCCGGTAATACTGCTTCCAGTTGATCTGATGCAGCACCACGTGTATCACTACTTATAACATTGGCACGTAATCTATTAGGATGAGCGCCAAAAATATTCAACATACTGTTTAATTGACCATCTTTTTTAAAAGAAATCATTTGCCAAATTCGGTCAGTAGCCTCATAATTATTGTTTACTTCAATGATTGGTTTATCTCGTCTCTCTGGATTGTTGTTATAAGCAGGCAAAGCTATTCTTGAGAAAGCAATAGGTATATTGTTAGGTACTGTGGCTTCTGAAAAAACAGCTTCCATAGACACCATATTACTCCAGGAAGAAACAATTGCCTGATAAGTGTTTTCTACAATGGTCTCTAAAACATCTGGCCTGTGGCCTGGCGTAATATTTTCGTAGCCAAGGTAAGATGAGTGGCCACCTGGTGCACTATGGGTATGTGTTGCAGATAATACAAGTGAACCAGAAACAAAATCAGGATCAATTAGCTGTAATTTTTCTACTAATCCCTTTCTTATATTTTCTGAAGGAAATGCCAAATCAAGCAGTACATAAGTTAATCGTTTTCTGCTAATCGGGTGAACAATGGTTATTACTCTTGCTTTAATATCACTATGTACGCTATTTACAACCCCTTCACCCAAGTCGTTATAATTGGTGTCAATTGGATTTGTATATGCTGCATAACCATAGGTGGCTATATTATTTGGAAGTTTTCCATTAAGTAATCTGGTAAAAGCTTGCTGCCCTGTACCTACTAAATAGTCTTGTCCAAATATGGAAAAAGAAGTCAGTATCAATACTATACCAACGAATATTTTTTTGTTGCCTTTCATTATATTAACAAGTTTAGTTGTTAGGTCTGCTCTCTAAAAAAGATATCAGAAATCGATTTAGTAGTTATATTTTAATTATTTTTTCTGCTTTTGTTTCATTTCCTATGGTATATTCAACAATATATGCACCAGGCATTAACTTTGAAATATCTAAAGTCTTAAACCCATTTGTAATTACAGTGGAAAGAACAACCTTTTGATTCATATCAATCAAACGAATCTTAAACGATTCTCTCTTTTTATGTACTATACTTAAGATGTCTGATGCTGGATTAGGGAAAATACTTATATCCTTATCTGTGGAATTAAACAAAGTTAAAAGTTCACTTTCCAAATTGTTTTCATTTGTAACATATATAGTTTTCTTGTCTTCTCCGAATAAACCGTAAGAATCATATCCTTTAGCTTTTATTGAAAATTGATCGATATAACCTTTTGTAGTTTTATTGTCCTGTACTACAAATTTATAGCTATAAGGAGCAGTTCCTGTACTTATTAACAGCAAATCGTCAGAATAAAATTCCACTTTATCTGGTTTTGCATCTTCATCTAAAACATTTATTTTGGCTGTTAAAGTAAGCGTATCTCCAGGCTGTAAAACATTTTCAGGATAAAATGACAGCAAAACTTCTGGTGCTAACGATTTGATGATTAATTTGGCATTTGAATAGATAAACTCTTCAATACTACCTGAATCAATATAACTCAGTTCCGAACGAATATACTTACCAACAAAACTTTCATTTTTTAATTTGTATTCAAATTTTATTCCTTCTATATATTCCCAATTTTTAAATTCTGGATTATTGGAAATTTGCCAACGATATGAAAATGGTCCTAATCCATCTTCATCTTGTATGTTTTGTGGTTCTGCGGTTAAATCATTTTGGAGTTTGGCTTTCCCAGCCAATATCAACTCACCAGTTGGTGGGCTATTAAGTTTTATTTCAGAAACCTCTTTGCTTTTCCATTCAGAAACATAAATGCCTCTTTCGCTTACACTAAAGGCCTCAGGATGACTTAACCCGATACAATTCATAGACTTAACCTTCCATATTGTAACACTATCCTGAGTTGAATTCATATTATTGTCATGATCTACCGTTTTATTATTTTGTATCGGTATTTTCACCTCTGTAACCTTTGAAATTTCATTACTCCCGTTTTCAGCAACATACAATTCATCCTGATAAACCATTAATCCCCAGGGAGAAGAGAGCCCTTCCGTTTCTACTTTTTCCTTTGTCCCGTCTTCTTTAATTTTTGATATTCGCCCCATTCCCCATTCTACCACATAGATATTGTTTTTTAAAACAGCCAGTCCGGCAGGGCTTGCCAATCCTTTAGCAAAAACAGTTTTTTTATAGTTATCTGGATTTACCGAGTAAATAATTCCTGTTCCAAAATCAGAGACCAAAAGCTGATCATTAAATAAAATTACAGCTGCGGGATGCGAAAACCCGGTGGCTATTAGTTCTTTTTGACCATTCTCCGGATGTACTAAAAACATACTTCCTGTCCCATATTCTAAAACTATTAATTGGTCTTTAAATGCCAGTAATCCGGCAGGGTAGTTTAATCCTTCAGCCATCTTTCCTAAAACAACCTTCTTCGCAATATCATATTTAATTATACTTCCATTACTGTGGTATTGTGAAACATAAAGAATATTTCCAATTACAGACATGCCTTCTGGTTTGTCGATATTATGCATTATCGCCACAGGTCTAAACTCTTTTGGAGTTTTCTTTTCCTGTGCCAAAACAGCGGAACTACCAAAAAGAACAAAGAATAAAAATCCAAATATTGTAAAAATCTTTTTCATAATATATCTCCTAATTTACATTGATTATAAGGCTTCTCTTTTAAAATCGATATCATTGATGATTGGTGGAGAATATCGGATATTTAACCACTAATGTAATAGGTTGTTTATGT
>JANNVS010000275.1:0-13990 GCA_031414515.1 Sphingobacteriales bacterium
GATACCATTTTACTTTCCTTTTCAAAATCAATTACCAAAAATTTTTACTTAGAACATCATGCTGAAGAATTAGCGGAAATTATAACTACTGCATCAAAAATAGATAAAGAAAATACACAGACAACAACGGTTATCAATCAAAAAGAACTTTCAAAATTAGAAGGCAAAGATTTAGGAAGTATTTTATCTACTATTTCAGGTGTCAATCAACTAAAAACAGGAACTACTATCAGTAAACCAATCATTCATGGCTTATATGGCGACAGAATTTCGATAGTTAGCAATGGCGTGAAATTAGAAACACAAGATTGGGGCTCGGAACACGCACCGGAAATTGATCCTTTTGCTTCTGCTACTATTAAAGTAATAAAAGGTGTTGGAAGTTTGGAATACGGAACCGATGCAATGGGTGGCATGATATTAATGGAACCACCAGTTTTGAAAAAAACTAAACATATTAATGCATCAGTGAGTTTGATTGGACAAACAAACGGACACAGTATTACTACTTCTGCAAAAATAGAACAAGGTTTTAAAAAACAAATAGCCTATTTTTTACAAGGTACCTACAAACGTTCTGGCGACCAGCAAGCACCGCATTATAATTTAACGAATACAGGTTTACAAGAAGGAAATTTTTCAACAGGTTTTGGTGTATTGAAAAAAGGTTGGGACATCAATGCATATTATTCTTTATTTCATCAGCAATTAGGTATTTTAAAAAGTTCTCATATTGGAAATTTAACGGACTTGCAAAATGCTATTGCAAGTGATACACCTTTAATTGTAGTACCTTTTACTTATGCTATTGAAAATCCTAAGCAAAAAATTGCACATCATCTGGCAAAAATAAATATCATCAAATTCTTTAAAAACCAAAATCGTTTGGATGTCACTTATTCTTTTCAGGTAAACAACAGAAAAGAGTTTGATATTCGACGTGGTGGTCGTTCTGATATACCAGCATTGAATATGAATTTGTTGTCAAATAATCTTTTAGCATCGTATGCAAGAACCAAACAATTTTCAAAAACGAACAGTCGATTGGAAGGGAAATCTGGTTTTAATTTTTTAGCAAAACACAACACAAATAATCCAGAAACTGGTATTCGTCCGTTAATCCCAGATTATTACCAATACAGTTTTGGTGTTTTTGATATGGAAAAATATTCGATCAAAAATTTCATTGTTGAGTTTGGTGGTCGATATGATTTTACACGTTTTTATGGTTATAAATTTGATAGAAATAATGTATTGCAAAAACCAGTTTATAATTTTCATACTTATGCGTTTAATATTGGTGGTAGCTGGAAAAATAATTCAGAAAACATTCAACTACAAACTAATATTTCCTATAGTTCACGCTTTCCAAATGCGAGTGAATTATTCAGCGAAGGTTTGCATCATGGCATCGCATCTTTAGAATTTGGAAATGATAAACTAAAACCTGAACATGGTGTAAAATGGATAAATACCATTACTGCAAATTATAAAAAATTTATACGTGCAGAAGCAACTTTTTATATTTCTAAAATAAATGATTTTATTTATCTTGCACCACTACCAGATCCAGTATTAACTATACGTGGCGCGTTTCCTGCGTTTCAATATTATCAAACCAATGCTCGTTTGTTAGGTTTTGATGTAACACTAAATTCCGAACCAACTTCTTTCCTATCGTTGTCACTTCGTTCTTCTATTGTAAGAGGGAAAAACACAAGCGCAAATGATAATTTAATTTTCATGCCTTCTGATAAAATTAGTGCAGCTTTTGATGTGCATCACGATTTTAAGAAAATAAAAAATGTACATTTTGGTATGAATGTGCAACATGTTTTTAAACAAAAAAGAATACCAACTTTAATTGAAGATTTTAAAGCAATTCCAAATGCATACACTACTTTAAATGCAGACGTTGGTTTTGATTATGCAATTACATCAAAACACAATCTTTCATTCTCTATAACAGGCGAAAATATTACAAACGCTGTTTATCGAGATTATTTAAATCGTTTTAGATATTATTCAGATGAATTAGGATGGAATTTGATATTCAGATTAAAATATACATTTAGCTAACTCTTAAACTACATTAGTATGAAAAACAATCTTTTATTTTTTTTGGCAATTTTTGTAATTATTTTACTAAGCAGTTGCAGAAAAGAACCAGATACACCAGTTAATGAAGAAGAATTAATTACTACGATGATACTCTCTTTACAAAAAAATGGTTCAGCAACCTTACAAAATTTTGTATGGAATGATCCTGATGGAGTTGGTGGAATTGTTGCAACCATAGATAGCATCATTATTGATAAAGCTGCTGAATATAATGCAACTATTACCTTATTAAATACACAAGAATCACCAGCAGATACTATTTCAAAAGAAGTATTAGAAGAAGGTATTAATCATCAGTTTTTTTATGAATCTACACCTTCAACTGTTTTGTCTGGTTTTAATTATTTAGTACCAAACGACGATAATGGAAATCCAATTGGTTTGTTATTTGATTTTGATACTTGGAATTGGGAAATATCAGGAATGCTAAAAATTATATTACGACACGAACCTATTAAAACAGCAAGTGGTGTTGCAAGTGGCGATATTACCAATGCAGATGGCGAAACTGACTTAGAGGTTGAATTTCCAGTTAGATTAAAATAGATTCTTATTGCAACACTTGTATTTTTCAGATTTATCTTTATCTTTATAGTCTATTAAATCGATAGATTAAATTATTAATGGAAAAAGATAAACATTTTATAAGTTTTTCAAAAGGTGTCACTTGGCGCATCATCGGTACTTTAGATACCATTTTGCTTTCCTATATTTTTACAGGAAGCATTGGAAGTGCTTTGAAGATTGGCTTTACAGAAGTCTTTACCAAAATATTTTTATTTTATTTGCATGAACGCCTTTGGTTTAAAATAAAATGGGGTTTGACAAGAACTGAAATTAAACAAAAACTCACAGAAGAAGAACTAGAAAACTACGATACAAAAGACGAAATTTGGAAAGAATCTCATCTTAGAAGTGTGGTAAAAGGCATCAGTTGGCGCATCGTTGGCACCATCGACACGATTATAATAGCTACACTTTGGACTGGCAACTACTCAAAAGCACTTCAAATTGGATTTACAGAAGTAATAACAAAAGTGATTTTATTCTATTTTCACGAGCGAATATGGATGCATTATAAATCAAAAAATAAAAACGTATCTTAAATCACATTTTTATCAAAAAAGTGTAAGATTTCTATCATTCTTTCTACTAATTTTGCAACATAATAATTAAAGTATGACTATAAAATATTTATTCGTTCCGATTATTGCATCGGCAATCGCATTAAACACAAATGCACAGACCAATACAAAGACTGCTGTAACCATAACGCCAGTAGCTACTACAACAACAAAACCAACAACAGTAGTTAAAGATGTTGCTATAAATACTACAGATTTTAGTACTAAAGTAAAATCATCCGAAGATTTCTTCGGATATGTAAATCAAAAATGGGATAAAGCCAATCCAATACCATCAGATAAATCAAGATATGGAATGTTTGATGTTTTGGACGAAAAGAGCCGAACTGTAGTTAAAAAGATTCTAGAGAATGCGGCAAATCAAAAAATCAAGCACCCAAAAGGTTCAAACCTTCAGCTTCTCGGTGATTTTTACAGAAGTGCAATGGATACCAATACCATTAATAAAGTTGGCGTTCAACCATTACAATCATGGTTTACAGAAATTGAAAACGCAACTACACCATCTGCGCTAAGCAAAATATTTTCAAAATTAGGAATGCGAAATATCAGTTCACCACTTGGTTACTCTGTTGAAGTAGATGCAAAAAATACTACTCGTTATGCAATGTATATCAGTCAAGGTGGTTTAGGATTACCAGATAGAGATTTCTATTTCCGTACTGATGACAAATCACAGAAAAATTTAGCTGCTTACAAAGAGTATATAAAATCAATATTTAAACTTGCTGGTTTAGATAAAACGGTTCCCGCTGAGCAGCATATGCAAAATACAATTGATATAGAAATGTTAATAGCAACAGCATCTATGTCAAATGTAGAATTAAGAGATCCACAAAAAACCTACAATCTTTTTACAATTGAAAAATTAATAGCAGATTATCCAACAATAGACTGGAATGCATTTTTTACTGAAATGAAAGTTGCACCAAAAGAAATAATTGTTGGTCAGCCTTTATTCTATAAATCATTAGACAGCATGTTTGCCAATATTTCTCACGATAAATGGGTTTCTTATCTTGAGTTTCATTTACTAAACAGCACTTCAAGATATTTGAGCAATGATATTGTAACCACTCGTTTTGATTTCTATGGAAAAACATTAAGTGGCGCTCAAACAATGGAACCAAGATGGAAACGCGTTGCTCGTGTTTCAGAAGATAATTTAAGAGATTTAATTGGACAGGAATATGTAAAGACTAATTTCTCTATTACAGCAAAAAAACGTGCAATAGAATTAGTAAATAATATCAAAGAATCTTTAAAAGAACGTATTGCTGATTTAACATGGATGGGTACAGAAACAAAAGCAAAAGCATTAGAAAAATTAGGTACAATAGCTGTTAAAATTGGCTATCCAGATAATTGGTTAACCTATGAAAGAACAGACGTAAGCAATCAACCGTATGTATCAAATGTATTAAACTGTGCATTTGCAGAAAACTTACGCGTCTTAGATAGATTAACAAAAGATAAAATTGACCGCACTGAATGGGGTCTTGGTCCACAAACAGTAAATGCCTATTATAATCCATTGATAAATGAAATTGTATTTCCTGCTGCTATCTTACAACCACCTTTCTTTTACGAAAAAGGCGATGATGCAGTAAATTATGGCGGAATTGGAATGGTAATTGGTCACGAAATTACTCATGGTTTTGATGATCAAGGTAGCCAATTCGATTCAGAAGGAAATTTAAAAAACTGGTGGACAGAGGAAGACAAAAAAAACTACGATGGATTAACAGATAAATTTGTAAAACAATACAATGGTTTCAAAGTATTTCCTAATGACAGCTTGTATGTAAATGGCGAATTGACATTAGGCGAAAATATTGCAGATTTAGGTGGCTTGGTCATTGCATTAGATGCTTTCAAAAAAACAACACAATATAAAGAAGGTAAACTGATTGATGGATTAACACCATTACAACGCTATTTCTTAGGTTATGCATTAGGTTGGCTTGGTCACCAGCGCGATGAAGAATTAGCATCTCGAGTGCTAACTGATGTACATTCACCTGCATTTCTGCGTGTTAATGGGCCATTTTCCAATATCGATGATTTCTACGAGGCATTTGGTATAAAAATAGGAGATAAGATGTACCGAATAGAAAGTGATAGAGTTAAAATCTGGTAATTTAATTTAGGTAATATGAATTTTAACAAGTTCATATTATCTTAATTGTGTTGATGTAAATCAATATAATACTCTATTTTTACCACTTATAAAGCCATTTCCACCACTTAATCTCTTAAATCCACCACTTACTAAATAAGTACAAAGACCAAAGATTGTTAATGTAATATTGTACTAACAAACAGATTTGTTTACGTTTTATCTCTCTTTTTATCTGTTGTTTACGGCTTTTTAAAGGCCCTAAAGTATTAGAAATCTAGAGCCTTATTTAAATTAAAAGTTTCATCCCAACTATGAGACTTTCTTTTGCGGAAGTGATTATTGTTTATTATCTTTAATGTCCCAACCCAACTGCGCATCTTAAGCTAAATGTTGCGTATAATTTATCTAAACTAATTGCTTATGAAAAATATGTACAATATATTATTATATCTTTTATTTATTATATTTTCTGTTTTTCCAGATTTAGTTATTGCAAACAATAATGATTCTGACAAGAATTCTGATGCAATTATTAGAAGTATTTGGAAGTATGAACAAAATCAGACTAAATATTCACCCGAAGATGGGATTGCTAAGAAAATATTTTATTTATCATTAAACTCTGACGGTACATATCATCAATACGTTCACGTCGTACCTTTCTCACCACAAGACTATTTTCGTGTAAAGAATTATGCTATTAATGGGAAATGGTCTGAAAAAAATGGAAAATTGATTTTGGATGAGTATGGTAAAGAAAATGCTATAGACTACAATTTCTTATACACTAATTTTGAAAATATAGATAATCAGTTTATTATAACAAAAAAATAATAAAATACACAAAACCATAAGATTAATTAGTTGTTTATTAAAAGCAGTTCGATATTTAGAACTGCTTTTTTTATTTACAAATTATTAATTCTAAAAAGTTTGGCAAAGTATCCTTTTGCATTTTGTAAATTTAGCCTATAATTTTTTTTGCATTACTGCATCTGAGTAATAGTATATGGAAATACATTTTGATACCAATTCATTAGAACAGCTAGCTTTAAACTTAGAAGGTGAATTGTTTCTTGACGATACCATGCGTACACTTTATGCAACAGATGCATCTGTTTATAAAGAATATCCAACTGCTGTTTGTTGCCCGAAAAACAAGAAAGATATACAAACCTTAATTCGGTTTGCTACTCAGCATAAAACTTCTTTAATTCCGCGAACAGCAGGCACTTCGCTTGGCGGACAAGTTGTAGGCAGTGGAATTGTAGTAGACGTTTCAAAATATTTCGACAAAATCATTGAAATTAATAAAGAAGGCAACTATTGTATCGTTCAACCAGGTGTCGTGCGTGATGAATTAAATCGACAACTAAAATCAGTTGGTTTATTTTTTGCACCAGAAACATCAACAGCAAATCGTGCCATGATTGGCGGTATGGTAGGAAATAATTCTTGCGGTACCAACTCAATTGTATACGGAACCACACGCGATCATGTATTAAAACTAACAGGATTTTTAAGCGATGGCTCAGAAGTTATTTTTGAAAATATTTCAAACGAAGACTTTTATACCAAAAGTAATGACGCATTTCATTCGTCAACATTAGAATCTAAAATTTATAATTTTCTACAAGAAGAATTATCTAACAAAGAAACGCAACTGGAAATATTAGTGCAATTCCCAAATCAAAAAATACATCGCAGAAATACCGGTTACGCAATAGATGAATTAATAAAACAACAACCATTTTCTGAAAGCGGAAAACCGTTCAATTTAAGTGAATTAATTTGTGGTAGCGAAGGTACATTGGCATTTATTACGGAAATAAAATTAAACTTAGTACCGCTTCCACCAAAAGAAAAAATAATTGTTGCAGCTCACTTTGAATCTTTAGAAGAAAGCCTACGTGCTACCGTAATTGCCATGAAACATCAGCCAAGCGCTTGTGAACTGATGGATAAGATTATTTTAGATTGTACTAAACAAAATATTGAACAAAGTAAAAATCGCTTTTTTGTTAAAGGTGATCCGGCTGCGATTTTATGTGTAGAGTTTCATGCAGAAACAAATGAAGAAATAGAAGCAAAAGCAAAAGCATTACAAGTCGACTTTGAAAAAGAAGGTATCGGCTACCATTTTCCGTTTTTATTTGGCAACGATATTAATAAATTATGGACACTGCGCAAAGCTGGTTTAGGCTTGCTGGCAAATATTCCTGGTGATAAAAAAGCCGTTGCCGTAATTGAAGATACTGCGGTTACCGTTGAAGATTTACCTGCATATATTGGTGAATTTACCGATATGATGAACAAACACAAACAGCAATCTGTGTATTATGCACATGCTGGCGCAGGTGAGTTACACTTGCGACCAATTCTCGACTTAAAGAAAAAAGATGATAGAGTTTTATTCAGAACTATTGCTACGGAAACAGCACATTTAGTAAAAAAATATAATGGTTCATTGAGTGGCGAACACGGCGATGGTCGCGTGCGAGGCGAATTTATTTCGTTGATGGTTGGTGAAAAAAATTACGAACTCTTGCGTAAACTAAAATACACATTCGATCCAAATAATATTTTCAATCCAGGAAAAATTGTGGACACGCCACCAATGGATACATCGTTGCGTTATGAAGAAAATCAAACAACAGAGCAATTCGAGACTGTTTTTAGTTTTGATAAGGATGAAGGCATTTTACGCGCTGCGGAAAAATGCAATGGCAGCGGTGATTGCCGAAAATTGACTGGTAGTGGAGGCACGATGTGTCCGTCTTATATGGCAACACGCAATGAAAAAGATACGACACGTGCACGCGCAAATATTTTGAGAGATTTTTTATCTAATTCATCAGAACAAAATAAATTCAATCATAAAGAAATTTATGAAGTGATGGATTTATGTTTGAGTTGTAAAGGTTGTACTTCTGAGTGTCCATCAAATGTAGATATCACTACATTAAAAGCAGAGTTTTTACATCAGTATTATAAAGATAATGGCGTGCCGTTACGCACTAAAGCAATAGCAAATATTGGTCAGCTCAGTAAATTAGCAATGTTGTTTCCAAAATTCAGCAATTTTGGATTAACAAATAAATATACATCAAAATTATTAAAGAGAATTTTGAAGATTGCACCTAATCGTTCAATGCCATTGTACTATAAAGAAACGTTGCTGACGTGGTACAAAAAAAACAGCAAAGAGTTAGAATTAAAAATTCCACAAAAAGGAAAAGTATATTTCTTTTTTGATGAATTTACGAATTTCAATGATGTAGAAATTGGCATTAAAGCATTAAAGCTTTTAACAAAATTAGGTTATGATATTGCATACATTGAACATGTAGATAGTGGTAGAGCGCACTTATCAAAAGGCTTAATGATGGAAGCACAAAAATTAGCAAAACAAAATGTAGCAATTTTTAAGTCATGGATAAATAATGATGTAGCATTAATCGGAATTGAACCATCAGCTATTTTATCGTTTAGAGACGAATATCCAAGATTGGTAGATGAGAGTGAAGTAAACTCAGCAAAAAAGTTAGCACAAAACTGTTTTATTATTGATGAGTTTATTGCACAGGAAATTCAGAAAGGAAATATTACATCCAAACAATTTACAACTGCTACTAAACAAATAAAATTACACGGACATTGTCATCAAAAAGCATTATCGTCTGTAGATTCTTCTATACAATTAATGAGTTTGCCAGAAAATTACCATGTAGAAAACATTCCGAGTGGTTGCTGCGGTATGGCTGGCAGTTTCGGTTACGAAAAAGAACACTTTGAGGTGTCTATGCAGATTGGAGAATTAGTTCTATTTCCTTCGGTTCGTAATGCTTCATCAGATACTATCATTGCTGCACCTGGTACAAGTTGCCGACACCAAATCAAAGACGGTACTCAAAAACTGGCATTACATCCAGTGGAAATTTTATTTGATGCATTATTATAAAAAGCAATATTCTTGCAATAAAAAACCACGATTATTCATAAAATCTTCATATTTCTTGCTAAAAGTCAAACATTTTATCACTAAAAGTAGTTAGATTTATATTTCGTAAATCTAAATAGTTTCATGCAAAGTTTACAAATTTATACCGTAAAAACGGTAATTAGTATTTTTAGAAAAAGCTTATTCATCCACAAAACAGAACCCAATACCATTAGAGTTGGTTTTGAACGTGTATCTAATTTGACTAAATTTCCTCGTTTTGTCACAAAAGAAGAAGTGAAATATGCAGGTTCAGCTGCAGCTTGGTTTACGCCAGATGATTATAGTAAATCTAAAACAATTTTATATTTACATGGTGGTGGATATGTGATGGGTTCTTATAACACGCACAGAGCATTAATAGGTAGAATAGCACGTGCTGCAGGTTGTAAAGCATTAGCAATTAATTATCGTAAAGCGCCTGAAAATGCTTATCCACTAGCATTAGAAGATGTGTTAGCTGCATACAAACAAATGATAGCAGATGGTTATGAAAATATTTTTATCATGGGTGATTCAGCAGGCGGTGGATTAACGTTGGCTTTGTTACAATTAATTAGAAAACAAAAATTACCAAAAGCAGCTGGTGCAGTTTTGTTATCACCGTGGACAGATTTAACTTTAAGTGGAGATAGTATTGAATCAAAAAAACACAATGATCCTTTAATTACACCATATTTATTAAAAATATTTGCGAAAAGATATTATGCAAATGCTGACCCGACTGATCCTCTACTTTCACCACACTTCGCAGATGTTAAAGGGTTTCCACCAACATTAATACAAGTAGGTGGAAATGAAGTATTATTTGATGATTCAATTCGTATGGCAAACAAATTAAAAGAAGCAGGTGTAAAAGTGCAATTGAATATTTATGATAATATGATGCATGTTTGGCAATTTTTTGGCGGCATCGTGCCTGAAGCAAATAAAGCAATCGACGAAATCGGCGAGTTTGTCAAATCAATAAAGGTTACCACAAAAGCTGATAAATTAGACGCAATGGCTGTATATTGATTTATTTTTGAGATAGAAATAAAAATTAAGAATAATTAAACCTAAATCATTTTGAATTTATAAAGTATTGTTTTATGTTTGTTATAATGTTAAACGTTTCTAAAAATAGCATGTTATGTTGTTGCTGTTGTAAAACAACATAGAAAGGCTTTGCTTAAACTCAAAATATTTTATCATTAAAATACATGCCTTTCAAATTATTGAAAGGTTTTTTTATAAGTAAATTTTTAAATTCTAAAATTATAACAATGAGTAACTACAAATTTGAAACATTACAACTACATGCAGGTCAAGAAGTAGATCCAACAACAGGTGCGCGTGCCGTTCCTATTTATCAAACAACATCCTATCAATTTAAAGATACAGATCATGCTTCCAATTTATTTGGATTGAGAGAGTTTGGAAATATATACACACGTATCATGAATCCAACTACTGACGTATTTGAAAAAAGAATAGCTGCACTTGAAGGTGGTGTAGCTGCATTAGCAACAGCATCTGGACAATCTGCACAATTTCTGGCATTAAATAATATTTTAGAAGCAGGTGATAATTTTATTTCTACTTCATTTTTGTATGGAGGAACTTATAATCAATTTAAAGTTGCCTTTAAACGTTTAGGTGTAGAAGCTCGCTTTGCAGATGGAGATAATCCAGCATCATTTGAAAAATTAATTGATGAAAAAACGAAAGCAATTTATTTAGAATCTATTGGAAATCCAAGAGGAAATGTACCTGATTGGGCTGCATTTAAATCTATTTCAGAAAAATATGATATTCCAATTGTTGTAGATAATACCTTTGGTGCAGGTGGCTATTTATTTCAACCATTAAAGCATGGTGCGCATATTGTAGTTGCATCTGCTACAAAATGGATTGGTGGTCATGGAACATCAATTGGTGGTGTTATTGTTGATGGTGGAAATTTTAATTGGGGCAACGGTAAGTATCCACAATTTTCAGAACCATCTGAAGGTTACCATGGCTTAAATTTTTGGAACGTATTTGGAACACCAGGTCCATTTGGAAATATTGCATTTATTATTAGAGCAAGAGTTGAAGGATTACGTGATTTTGGGTCTGCAGTTTCACCATTTAATTCGTTTTTGTTTTTACAAGGAATCGAAACTTTATCTTTAAGAGTAGAACGACATAATCAAAATGCAATTGCATTAGCACTATGGTTACAACAGCACCCTAAAGTAGAAAAAGTAACTTACACAGGATTGGAAGATTCACCATATTATGAATTAGCTAAAAAATATTTGACAAATGGATTTGGTTCTGTATTTACATTTGACGTGAAAGGTGGTTATGAAGCAGCTAAAAAATTTATAAATTCATTAAAATTAACTTCTCATGTTGCCAATGTTGGTGATGTAAAAACATTAGCGATACATTCAGCATCTACTACACATGAACAATTAAGTGATGAGGAACAAACAGCATCTGGCGTATCCAAGAATTCTATTCGTGTTTCTGTAGGTATTGAACATATTGAAGATATTAAAGCAGATTTTGAACAAGCACTGAATTCTTAATATAATCTTTTTCTAACTTGGTAGAAGTACTAAAAATATCCACAGGTTATTTTTAATTTTATCTTTGAACAATATATGAACACACAAATACTAACATACAATCAGCCAATAACTTTAGAATGTGGTGTTACGCTTCCGAAAGTAGATATTGCGTACTCTACATTTGGAGAAATGAATGCTGATAAATCAAATGTGGTATGGATTTGTCATGCGTTTTCTGCAAATTCAAATCCTTTAGAATGGTGGCCAGGTATGGTAGGCGATGGCTTATTCATCGATCCAAAAAAATATTTTATTGTTTGTGCTAACATGCTGGGATCTTGTTATGGCACCACAGGTCCTTTATCTATAAATCCTGAAACAGAAAATAAATACTACAAGAATTTTCCTACAGTTACAGTTCGTGACATGGTTCAAACATTGACCATTCTTCGTAAACATCTTGGTATTGAAAAAATATTTTTTGCCTGTGGGTTTTCTATGGGTGGTCAACAACTCTTGGAATTTGTGATTCAGGAACCAACAATCTTCCAAAATATTTTGTTAGGGGCCACCAATATTCAACACTCACCCTGGGGTATTGCTTTTAATGAATCACAAAGAATGGCAATAGAGGCAGACAATACATTTGGAAATGAAAGTGACCATGCAGGTTCAAATGGAATGAAAGCAGCACGTAGCATTGGTTTAATTTCATATAGAAATTATAAAGCATATAATAAAACTCAAGAGGATTCAGATAATTCAAAATTGGAAAATTTTAAAGCAGGTTCCTATCAGCGTTATCAAGGTGAAAAATTGGCCAATCGTTTTAATGCGTATTCATATTTTATTTTATCTAAAGCAATGGATAATCATAACATTATTCGCGGCCGAGGTAATGCTAAAGAAGTATTGTCTGCGGTAAAATGTAATACACTTGTTTTAGGCATAACATCAGATTTCTTATATCCATTAGAAGAGCAGCAATTACTGGCATCTTTGATTCCACATAGTATGTTTGTTGAAATCAATTCCGAATATGGACACGATGGTTTCTTAATTGAAAACGAACAAATTTCTAAAATATTAAGTGCGTTTTTGAAAGTGTAAATTTTATTTTACGCTTCTAAATCTTTCAGGAACTTTGGCCACAATAATCTTTCTGCACTTGCATGGTAAAACCCGCGATGACCAAATTTTTTCATTCCAAAATCTTTTGCATCCAATGTTTCAATAGATTTTTCTGCATAAGTGTATAAATTCAAAATATACTCACAACTTTTTCTATTCGCTATAGTGTCGTCCGATAAATGATATGCTTTCACAGGATTTTTTATGGTATGATAATGTGATTCAATTTTTTTATCTTTAAAAAAGGAGATAAAAAAATCTGACTGGAAACACCAGCTACGCAATTCTAGAATAATATTTTTAGGAAAGCCACCCGATGTACCAAATAATCTATTATTCATATAACCGTATTTTTTTATAGAAAATGGAACTATTATTTTCCAAAAGAAATGCATTCCAATGCGAGTTGGCAGATTCAGATTTTTAATATAACCATTAGAACAAGCCACTAAAAATAATTTATCTATTTTATTGCAATTGTTAGTATAGCCTACCAATTGTCCGCCTGAACTATGTCCAACCATATATTTTTTAAAGTTCGGATAGGTTTTTATAATAAAATCAAATACTGATTCCATGTCTTTTATCCAGGCTGGATGAGAAACATCTGACGAATAATTATTTGCATCAGTATAATCATACGCAATGGTGATGTATCCGTTTCTAGTTAAGTATTCCGCAAATTTCCAATATGTTTTTTGTGGAATACAAGTGCCGGTGTTTAATTGTATAATTCCTTTTGTTGCAGCTTCTGGCATACGAATAGTGAGGACGATATGCTTTCCTGAAGCAGATAAAATGGTTTGTTCTGTTTGTGTCATTCTTGGTTGCAAATAGTGAAATTTACAAAAAATACTCAAAAAGCAGATTATTTACTCAAAATTAGTTTACGTATTAAAATTATTAATAAAATAGAATTAAATTCGAACAC
>JANNVS010000276.1:0-5821 GCA_031414515.1 Sphingobacteriales bacterium
TATTTGTTGCTTTTGTTTTTATTATTTTGATATTGCTTTACAAAAAATTAATTTCCATAGAAAATGCTATTTATGCATTCTTATTATCTTTAGTTCCATTCGGTACTTTCTTTCTGAGGAAATTATTATAGACGTTTTTCAATCTTCTTATTCTTCCAGAAACCTCTTTTTCCGTCATTTTGTCATACATTTTCCATTGGCACATAAGTTGTCAAATAGAGTGTATAATACAAAAAACGTAAATTAAAAACATGGGAAAAATAATAGGAATTGACTTAGGTACTACCAACTCTTGCGTAGCCGTAATGGAAGGCAGCGAACCAGTGGTAATTACCACAGACGAAGGACAACGTACACTGCCTTCAATTGTAGGATTTTTAGAAAATGGCGAGCGCAAAGTAGGCGCACCAGCAAAACGCCAATCTATTACGAATCCAACCAATACAGTTTCGTCTATCAAACGATTTATGGGAAAACATTTTAGTGAAACTACTAAAGAACAAAAGTATGTATCCTACAAAGTTGAAAAAGGCGATAATGACACCGTTCGTGTTCGTTTACATGACAGATTGTACACACCACAAGAAATCTCTGCCATCATTTTGCAAAAATGCAAGAAAATGGCAGAAGACTATTTAGGTCAGACAGTAACTGAAGCTGTAATTACGGTTCCTGCATACTTTAATGACTCTGAACGTCAGGCAACTAAAGAAGCTGGTTTAATAGCTGGTTTAGATGTGAAACGTATTATCAATGAACCAACTGCTGCTGCTTTAGCCTATGGCTTAGACAAAGGCGGAAAAGATATGAAAATTGCCGTTTACGATTTAGGTGGCGGAACTTTTGACGTATCTGTATTAGAATTAGGCGATGGCGTGTTTGAAGTAAAATCTACCAATGGTGATGTGCACTTAGGTGGTGATGATTTCGACCAAATGATTATTGACTGGTTGGCTGCAGAATTCCAAAATGAAGAAAGAGTTGACTTACGCAAAGATCCGATGGCATTACAACGACTGAAAGAAGCTTCAGAAAAAGCAAAAATTGAGTTATCATCTTCTACAGAAACTGAAATTAATTTACCTTATATAACAGCCGCAGATGGTGTTCCTAAACACTTAGTGAAAAAATTATCACGTGCAAAATTTGATCAGTTAACTGAAGCTTTAGTTGAACGTACTTTAGAACCTTGTAGAAAAGCATTGAAAGATGCCAATTTATCTGCTTCTCAAATTGATGAAGTTATTTTAGTTGGAGGCTCTACTCGAATTCCAAAAATACAGGAAGTAGTTGAAAAATTATTTGGAAAAAAACCATCAAAAGGCGTAAATCCAGATGAAGTTGTTGCAGTAGGCGCAGCCATACAAGGTGGTGTTTTATCTGGTGATGTTAAAGATGTTTTATTGTTAGATGTAACACCTTTATCATTAGGAATTGAAACTTACGGTGGCGTATTCACTAAATTGATCGAGTCAAACACAACGATTCCTTCTAAGAAATCAGAAACATTTTCTACTGCATCTGATAATCAGCCTTCGGTAGAATTAAATGTATTGCAAGGCGAACGTTCTATGGCAAAAGACAACAAGAGCTTAGGTCGTTTCCACTTAGACAGTATTCCACCAGCACCACGTGGTGTTCCTCAAATCGAAGTAATATTTGATATTGATGCAAATGGTATCTTAAGTGTAACTGCTAAAGATAAAGGCACTGGCAAAGAACAAAACATACGTATTACAGCATCTACTGGCTTAAGCAAAGAAGAGATTGAACAAATGAAAGCAGAAGCAAAAGCAAATGAATCTGCAGATAAAGAAGCTCGTGCAAAAGTTGATAAAATGAACGAAGCAGATAATTTAGTTTTTCAAACAGAAAAACAATTGAAAGAGTTTGGAGATAAAATTCCTGCTGAGAAAAAAGAAGTAATTGAAAATGCGGTAGCTAAATTGAAAGAAGCACATAAGAATGAAGACATTCCAGCTATTGAAGTTGCTTTAGCAGAATTAAATGCTGCTTGGCAAACTGCTTCGCAAGATATGTATAATTCATCTCAACAAGGTGGTCCACAGCAAGAAGGTGCTACCGACCAAAATGCAAACAACAATAACACAGAAGAAGTGCAAGACGCAGAAGTAGTGGAAGAAGTGAAATAAGAAGAGTAATTCGTGAGTAAAGAGTCGTGAGATTTTATTTGAATTACTGAAAATAGGAAAGCCATCGTTCTCACGATGGCTTTTTTATTTGTGATGATTTGGTTGTATAATATTTAGAAAGTATATTTGAAATAACAGGCACCAAAGTTGCACAAAGCTATCTGGCAATATGTTTTAAAGGTACAAATTTGTGGCTGGTATAACTAAGTTAGACGTAATAATTTAATGGATGAACTCTAGCCTTTGTTGGCTTGTAGCCAACAAACCACATACCTTGGATCATGTCAACATAAAGCAAAATAACAAGTTAAAAAATGAAAGACTATAAAAAATACAATGATTGGTTATTTTCAAGATGGGCACCAATTTACGATGTGTTCGAATTATTCTTAGCAGAGGTTCGAAAAGAAATGGCGAAAGAAATCAATCCTGCTGGCAAAACCATTTTAGATGTTGCTACTGGCACCGGTAGTCTGGCCATTACATTAAGCCATTCAGCCAAAAGCGTTGTTGGTATTGACTTATCATCCAGTATGCTTGCTATTGCAAACAAAAAGAGAAAAAATACGAATCTGTCTTTCCGCGTGATGGATGCCTGTAAAACTAATTTTAAGAACGAAGAATTCGATGCAGTAACCATAAGTTTAGGATTACACGACATGCCTTTAGAAATAAGAACATTAGTATTAGAAGAAGTAAAACGCGTCTTAAAAAAAGGTGGTAAACTATACATTTTAGAATATAACACACCAAAAAATAACATTGAATCTGTTTTAGCTCGTTTGATAAATACCTTTGAAAGCAAATATTACCTTGATTTTCTCAATTCTGATTTTGAGCATTACCTATTAAGTCTTGGGTTTAAAATTGAAAAACAAACAAACTATTTGCTTAATCATTTACGTTTTTTAACCCTGAGCAAATAAAGATATTTTCAGCATTTAAATTAATTGCAAAAGTAAAGGCGAGAAAATGATAATTTTTCTCTTGCCTTTATTTGTGTTCTTCACCCATATTCACTAATTCTCTGATTATCAATAACATCATTGTTTAAATAAAATATTTATTGTAAAAAGACATTTTTTTATTGTTTATCAATAAATATTTACTTACATTTGCATTATCAATTAAATCTTAGCATTATGAAATGAGCATGAGCAAATTTGCACACCAAACGAAATGTTTAAGATGCGAATTCCAACTGCACAACTAAAAACAATAAATTTAAACAGATGAAAAAGAATTATGATCTTATATTAAGAGTACTGGAAGTAATATCCTGGATTGTTTTCATTGGTCTCTGTGTTGACTCAGGTGCCTTTATTTTCAGGTTTATTTATTCCATTATTAATCCTGTTGCCGCACATAACATTTTTAAAGACTTAGCCCTTGCAGAAATGCAGGAAAAGCATTTTGCTCTTTATATTGGACTGATGAGTTTTATTGCTGCTTTATCTTTACTTAAAGCTTATTTATTTAACCTTGTTATAAATATCTTCAGGAAATTAAACTTAGTAAAACCGTTCAATGTGGAGATTGCCAAACTGATAGAAAAAATAAGTTATGAAACGTTTACTATTGCCATTGTAAGTATGATAGCAGATGTTTATACCCAAAGACTCATACAATCAGGCTATGAAGTTAGCCATATAGAAAAACACTGGAATGATGTGCCTGCTTTTTTGATGATGGCAGCTATTATTTATATAATTGCACAGATATTCAACAAAGGTATAGAACTTCAAACCGAAAACGATTTAACCGTTTAAGCTATGCCTATAATTGTAAACTTAGATGTGATGATGGCTAAAAGAAAAATGTCTTTAAATGAGCTGTCTGAAAAAGTAGACCTGACTCTATCAAACTTATCTATATTAAAAACAGGAAAAGCAAAGGCTGTTCGATTCAGTACTTTAGAAGCCATTTGTAATGCTTTGAATTGCCAGCCTGGCGACATCTTAGAATATCAGCACTGTAGTGAGTCTTCTGATGAATAATCAATTGTGATAAACAGAAAGGTTTGATTTGCATGGTGATGCATTAACCAATAAAGCAAAATATTCATCACATATCTTAATTTTATTGACAAATATAAAATAATATAAGCAGTAAATAAATTATAATAATATAATATTCAATACTTTACTGTAATAAAGTAAAAATTAGTATCGTCTACTTTTTATGACAAAGGCAATAATTTGTACCGCACATTTTATTTTTTTGTATTTAAGTTTGATTAGAAATAATTAATTATTCAAAAATCAAACTATATGAAATCAATCCTAACTATCGTTTTTACCTTCTTATTTTTACAAAACAGTTTTGCACAATTAGGCCTTTCAGAGAAAATAGCGCAGATAGAAAATATCAATGCTGCTGACGGCGACATGCTAACCGCTCGAAATATTATTGTAAAGAAAACAACAGACAATAATATAATTGTAGCATTTAATTTTAAAAGAAACGCATTAGAATCTCTATTAAAGAAAGATTCAAGATACGATAGTGTCGCTATTACAAAATTTAATTTAGATGGAAATATTATTTGGCAAAAGCGCATCAAGCTTCCTGGCTTTGGTTTTGTAACCGACATCAGCAATGCCAATAGCGGTGGTTATGTAATTTGTGGTACTTCAGGCTCAGATAATTTCATTACGCACTTTGATGGCAATGGAAATGCATTAGGAAGCAAAGCCATTCCAAATCCATATAATGATTTTTTCTTCAAAAAAATCGAACATACCCGAAATGGAAATTATGCCATAGCAAGTGTAAAGTTTTCATATAAATATTTCACATCCAGTTACGGATGGTGGTTTTATCCTACATACAATTATTATTACAATGCTGAATATTATATAGGAATGGTTGATGTTACCGGAAATATTTTATGGAATAATAAAATCACCTATCAACCTGTTTCCTTTTCTAGTTATTGGTCAAATTTTAGAATAAATGATTATGAGCAATTAAACACTTCTGTACAGTTTCTATTTGAAAAAACAAATGTAGGAAATGAAGAAAGATATAGCTTTACAACAAATCATTTAGATACCATATTATATGTTTCATCTTTAGATTTAAAGCAATATGATAGTACTGGCGCTATCAAATATTTCAAAAAAATTGATTCAGCTTCTACTTATGGCAGCTCTATTAATTCTTATATGTCAATTCCGAAAGGACTATTATATCAATCACAAACATTAAATTACACAACATACGAATCTAATTATTTCTTTAATAAAACGGACAAACAAGGTGAGCTTATCTATTCTAAAAAGGACTCGCTTATTGCTGGTATATATGGCCAATATGGATATAATAATAATACATATTGGGATAACACCAATACCAATCTGGTCACTCAACAAAATGACAGTTCCTATTTGTTCTTTTATTCAAATGCACATTCTTATGATCCAAATGCATTTATTACTAAAACAAATAAAAATTTTCATTACAAATGGCGCGCAGATTATTTTTCACAGGATATTTTACAAGGCGGAAATTTATTGATTACACAACTGCCTGATAATAATATTCTAGTGATTACTGGAAATGGAAGTTTTAATTATAACAAAAAAGGAATTAAATTTTATAAAATAAGAAATGGTGCGAATCAGCTTATATATAAAGTATACGTTGATAAAAACAACAATGGTATT
>JANNVS010000277.1:0-4060 GCA_031414515.1 Sphingobacteriales bacterium
TCTGCTTATCAATGGAATGAGGAAACGCAAAATAGAGTCATTACAGAAGATAACCTTGCTACTTTACCTTGTACAGATGCGCAAAAAACAGACACCAGCACGGTTACGTATGGTGAGCGGAAAGCCGAATGTGAACGCATCCTTTTAAAATATGAGTGGCTGGATAAAATTATTCTGAGACCTTGTATCGTTTATGGAAAATATGACCACACCGACCGTTTTTATTACTGGTTATACAAAATCAATCAACAACAACCATTTGTGATGCCGAAATGTGAACATGAAAGAATTACACTGACTTACATTACCGACTTGGTCAATATAATAGTACAGTCTTTAGAAATTAAAAAACATAGTGTTTTTTATAATACATCAACACATGAGCCATTTTCTTTGAAAGAAATATTATTATTGATAGATACTCAAATGCAAGCAGTTGAAATAAATGTAACAACACTAATAGAAAATGGCATCACACCAGGCATGTATGCTCCTTTATGGTTTAATGTTTCTTTGAAGGTGAGTAATGAGAAACTTAAAAGTGATTTCGACATGGAATGTATTCCATTTGAACAAAGTATAAAAGAAACAAAAGCATACTTTGAAAAGCTTAACTGGCCAATACCTAAAGTGGGTTTTGACGTACAACTCGAACAGGAATTATTGCTGGAATATGGGAAATAATTTATCTTCAACATGTTTTCAGTCTATGATTTATAACAATTCACATCCACCACTCCTTTAATTTGTTTGAATGATTGAAATAGGAATAAGCCGTTAATTCGTATCTTCACAATAACAACTACATTACATGAGCATAAAAACCATACTCAGCTATCCCTTTAAAGATTGGATAAGACCGATTATTCTCACGTATGTTGGATTACCCATATTTTCACTAAGCGCATTGGCAGGCATAGGTCTTCCTCAGCTTATAGGTGGCGGAATCTTATTTCTTGGATATTTTTTATCGCTAATTTCTATTTTCTATTTATTGTATAAAAGAGAGTGGTGGAAAGCGTTTTACACATTGGTATTTATCCTGATGACAGTTTTAATTTTTGGGTTGTTAACAGGATAAGTTTTAACCTTGCAGGTTGGCGTAGCTTTAATGACGGCTTAAATGCGTTTCAATTTATTTAGGCGAATTTTTACGAAAATGATCTATATAGATATTTATATCCTTTACATCTTTCATCATACGTTCAAAAATATCCGGATGTATTATCTCAGGCTTTTCATTAACCATTTTACTTATCCGTGGATCAAAGAAAGTGTAGGTGTATAATACACCAGTCAGAACTTTATCCATTTCAAAAATCTTATCGTAATTTAAGATTACCTGCAACACTAAATCTTTGTCCTTTTCGGTCTGAGGATATAAGTTAAGTAGAAACCAAAATGCATGCCTCAATCTCTTTTCCTTCAGCAATTCAACGGTTACGGCCCATGTATACGTTTCAGGAAATAAATACTGTCTGTAAACAGAATCTTTCATCATCAATTTGAATTCCTCGCTTATAAAAAGGGAATCTTTTTTCAACTCCAAACCAGGCTGATATAAATCTTTTACAAATTGTTTGGCTTGTGATATAAAATTCGTATCAATGGGTAATAACGTTTTATTAGTTGATTGCCCGAAACAGCATAATGGAAACAAAAGGATGAAAAAAAATTTATACATGTACTGATTTTTAAAAACGATCAGTGGCCTTTTTGTAAAAGCCACTGCCTTAATCTATTTAGATCGTTGAAGCAATAATTGATAAAGTAAGCTTCAGCTTATTAAGATTTTTATTTTTTACTTGTAGTATATATTCTTGGCAATTCATCTGAAATTCTTTCCAGTCTTGCTTCAATCGAGGTCATACGACTTTCCGTTTCCTTTAATTTATCATCATACTTTTTAAGTATCTTGATGAAGTCACCATTTTGAATACCCACAATTGTATTCACCATTTTGGGACCAGTATTAATATCTGTCTCCCAAGAACGGCCCACAGCTAGTTTATAATCATCTGCAGTCATATCAGCAGGATTCACTGCAACACCATAACCAGCAATATTACCTTTGCCAACTATATAATCACCGCTTTTAACAGAACCCATTAATTTAACCGGGATTTGTCCCATAAAAGCAATATTGTTGCCAAGATAAATCTTACCATTAGGTGGAATGTTTCCTAAAACAATCGGATGATTGGATACAGCCATAATCTGCTCAGCATCGTTCAGTTGTTTTGTAATTTTACCGCCTTTTACAGCTACGATATCTCCAACGCTAATTTGTTCTTCTGGGTTAAGCCTTTCCAACCATTCTGCATAGTCACCATTTCCCGAACTATACTCTACACCAATCTGTAAATAGGCGCTGGCTAATTCTTTAGCTTCTGCTTTCATTTGTGCAAATACTTTTGTTCTATCCAGACCAGCAAAATTTGAATATAATTTATAGAAATAAACAGCATTCAAATAACTTGTTGCCCAATCTTGGATTGACTGAGCTTTTATAGCACCCATCTGCCAGTCAGTATTGTCTTTAAAGGTTACGAAATGATTTTCCTCTGTCAAAGGATTGGTTACATAAACATCACTTAACTGAAATCGTCCTAAACTTATTCCTGGTCCTAAATCAGAACAGATATTAGGCACATTTGGTATTGCAGGTAATGTAAAATCTGGTATGCTTGGAATTACGAGTGAATTAGCAGGAATACCAGGAATATTAATAGCAGGTAACGCAGGAACTACTTCACCTAAATTAATATCATCTAATGGTGAAGGTAAAGGAATTCTTAAAGAAATTGGCAAACCTAAGGCATTATTAATAGGTGATGATATATTATAAGGCAAACCAATTCCGCTGTTTACTCTTGCACCGATATTAATTGGAAGACCTATTCCACTATTGATTGGTTCTGCAAGATTTATGTCTATAGTGCTATTAATCAAATCAACAATCTGATTCGTAACACTTGCTCCTAACTGACAAGCAGTTGCTGCTGTTTCCTGAGCTAATATTATAGCATCATTAGGATCAACTGCAGGAGTTAATAAGCTTATAATATCAGGGTCATTTCCTGGATTATTATCTAAAAATGCAAGAAGATTAGATAATGTTGCACCGGTTAGTCCATTATCAACATAAAGCTGTAAACCTATGTCAGCTAACTGAGCTGCAGGGTGATTTTTAGTTGCTTTTTTTCCTAATTTTATGGTAATTCCATCACCATTACCACTATTTGTATTTACAAAAGTTGCTACAGAACCAGTATTATTTGTCGTAACATTCAAGTTATTATTTATATTGGTAATTCCTCCTACATTTAATTGTTTTCCAATTCCAACACCACCTGCTACGATAACTGCACCAGTAGTTGTACTTATCGATTGTGTGGTATCCGTGATGTTTAAAGCGCCGCCTACACTAACACCTCCTGCAGCATTAAATGCACCACCAACATTTAAATTTTTAGCAATTCCTGCGCCACCTGCCGTAGTTAATGATCCATCAAAAGGAGTAAATGAATTTAAAACATTATTTGCTTTTGTAAGTCCTGCAACATTTAAATTTTTACCAATACTCACATTGTTTACTATGCTTATATCACCATCATTCTTTACTCTCATCTGTTCAGTATTATTGGTTATCACTACAAAATCAGTGTTTGTGAGTGTTCCAATCTTATTACATGCATCCATGACAGCATTTCCTCCAACACTCCAGTCGTCATAAACATCACAGGCAGTACATGTTGCACCATATTTATCTGTTTGTGAAATAATGGAAATGTTACCAAAAGTACTGCCAGGTGATGGTAAATAATTATTGTCATATTTCTTACACTCAAGAGGTACTTCCAGAACTGGAATTCCAACAACAACAGGTCCACCAACTGGAAATACATACTGGAAGAAAATTCTTTCTTTAAGTGTACTTGGCGACGTAGTTGCATTTAATGTTAAAATAGCACCGTTAGTTACTGTAGAATAGGTTGAAAGTAAACTATTCGCACTAAGGTTTTGATTATCATAAACGTTTATGGTTACACTACTTGGT